>CALETM010000222.1 GCA_937920765.1 uncultured Alphaproteobacteria bacterium
ATTTTGCGACTGAATTTTTCCACGAATCTTCGGCCGCTTTTTGGCTGGAAGATGCCATTAACTGCACTTGCCAAACGCCGGTTGCAATATTTTTTTGCGATTCCGGTCGAGGCGCTGTTTTAACTTCGCTCTTTGGCTCGGCTTTAACTTCAGGTTTTGCCGGCTCTGTTTTAACCACCGTCTGGGGCTCTGCTTTTTTAACTTCAACTTTAATTTCGGGCAGCTTTTCGGGAATTGCAATTTTTTTGCCTGAAGTTGAACTGGTCGGTTCAATATGTTCATCAAGCGGTTTTATCGGCAGAATGTCGGTTTTGGCCGCAGTTGTTTTAGGCTCTTCAGCCGTCGCTGGCTCAAGTTCATTTACTTTCGCCGCGGCTGGTTTTTCAGGCTCCGGCACAATGGTAGGCATTTTCGGAGCTTCGGGTTCGGGCAAAATGCTCTCGATTTTTTCAGGCGCAATTTCTTTTTTTTCAACCAAATTATAAACCGATTTATCCTGATTTAAAATTTCCATTCCTCCCGGTTCGTTGGGTTGTATTTTTACCGGCGTAATCGGACGGCGGATAACCGGAATTTCTGCCGGATTCTTATCGGCAAAGCGGGGCAACAGCAAAACCCAGCTTACAATTCCCGCTAAAATAATTCCGGCCAATGTGCCGATAAAGCCGTTGCGTGAGCGTTGCAGCTCCGATTGTCTTTCCGCAATGTCTTCTTGTTGTTGGGTGGCAACTTTTTGCCTAAATTCGCTTAAATAATCGTCTTCTTTTTCGTTGCTCGCAAATTCCTTAAACATTTTTACACCCTTTATAATTGTGCGCTGATGCATTAATCAAAAACTTTAGACCAATCATAAAAGCAAAAACTTTATAATCCTTTAACATCGGGCTTGCATTAATGTTATTTTTAGCTAAAATCAATTTATCAATAACCTTAAGCCGGAAAAGATTATGCGTATTGCAACCTTTAACATAAATTCAATCAATGCCCGTTTGCCGCAATTTATAAAATGGCTGCAAACCAAAGCGCCTGACATTGTTATGCTGCAAGAAATTAAGTGCGAGTATAATTCCTTTCCGTTTTTTGAAATTAATGCCGTTGGTTATAATGCCAAAGTTTTGGGGCAAAAAAGCTATAACGGCGTGGCGGTTTTAAGTCGTTATAAAATTGAAACCGTTTGTGAAGGCTTGCCTGATTTTGCCGATGATGCCGCCCGCTATTTGGAAGTTGCGATTAAGGCGCCAAACGCTGAAATTACGGCGGCAAGCATATATTTGCCAAACGGCAATCCTCCGTACAACAACCCTGATGATAACAGCCGTTTTACTTATAAACTTGGTTTTATGGATTCGCTTTATAAACGCGCCGAACAGCTATTGCAACAACATCAAAATGTGGTTTTGGGCGGCGATTTTAACGTGATTCTAACTCCTGACGACGTTTATAATCCCGAGCTTTTTGTTAATAACGCGTTGTACCGCCCTGAAGTGCAAAAAAGGCTGCGGGCTCTTAAATATTTGGGCTTTTATGACGCTTTCCGCACTTTGTATCCGGCGCAAAACGGCTACACTTTTTGGGATTACGGCGGCAAGGCTTATGAACAAGACTTAGGCATGCGCATAGACTATCAGTTTTTAGCGCCGAGCCTGGCTGATAGGCTTACAAGCGTAGCAGTCGATAAAAGTTTGCGTATGGCGGAAAAGCCTTCTGACCATACTCCGCTGATAACAGAATTTGATTTGTAAAGGCTTGGTTATGTACAAAATTGTTTGTTTGCTGTTTGCTTTGTTATGTTTGGGTATGCCTGCCAAAGCCGATGTAATCGGCAAGGTTTATACCACTTTGCAAAACGATTATATTAACAATATCAGTAATCGCAAAATTACCTTTAAAGGACTTAAAGCCTTAACCAAAACAGATGCCGGCTTTGCTTTTAAGGCCTCAAACGACACGCTTTATTTATATTACAACAATCAGCGCAAGGGCGTTTTTGCCTTGCCGGCGCCGGATTCTGAAACTAAAGAATGGGCTGATTTAAGCCGTAAAGTTCTTAATATGGCAATCAAACTTTCGCCCGATGTTGAGCTTTATGATTATGAAATGCAAGACCGCTTTGCGCAAGAAGTGTTTGCGGGGCTTGACGGCTATTCACACTATTTCGGCGGATTTGATGATGAAAAGCGGCTTGAGGTAAAACGTAATTTTGCCGCCCGCAAGGTTGATGATAACTTGCTCTTGATTAAAATTGTGTCGTTTCAAAACGGCGTCAGCGATGAAGTTGCCAAAGCTTTGGACGATTGCGCTGATTGCAAAGGCTTAATTATAGATTTGCGCGGCAATCATGGCGGCGTGCTAAATGAGGCGCTCAAAATTGCCGATATGTTTTTAGATGAGGGGATTGTTACGTATACTGCCGCTGAAAACGGGCAAAATCCGCAGTATTATACCGCTTCTGCCGGCGATGTATGGCACAACAAACCGATGGCGGTGCTGGTTGACGGCTTTACCGCTTCGGCGGCGGAAGTTTTGGCGGCGGCGTTAAGCGAGCAAAACCGCGCGGTGTTGGTCGGAACGCAGACTTACGGCAAAGGCACGGTGCAAAATGTGGTAAAAATGGGCGAGGGGCGCGCCATGGCTTTAACTAAATCACACTTTTTCACCCCGTCCGGCGGGCAGATTAACGGCGTGGGGTTAAATCCGGCGGTTTGTACCGGCGGATTGAAGCGTGCGAAAAATTTGACCTATGCAACCTGTCAAAAAGAAGACCGCTTTAATCAGGAAACAGACGTTATTATTGCCGCAGATTATATAAAAAATGAAATGTGATGAAA
>CALETM010000223.1 GCA_937920765.1 uncultured Alphaproteobacteria bacterium
TTCGTCGGCAGCGTCAGATGTGTATAAGAGACAGGCATTGATTAGTGTTTTACATGATGGCGCAGAATAACATATATAAAAATACTCCGGAAAACATAAACCATGCCGCTTCGGTTATTAAAAACGGCGGGTTGGTTGCTTTCCCGACTGAAACGGTTTACGGGCTTGGCGCCAATGTTTATAACGCCAAAGCAGTGGCCTCTATTTTTGCCGCTAAAGGTCGTCCGGCTTTTAATCCGCTTATTTCGCACATCGCCGAAAAAGATTTTTTGAAAGAATACGCGGCAGTCGATTCGCGAGTTTTGGCTTTGGCTGAAAAATTTTGGCCGGGGCCGCTTACTTTTGTGCTTAAACGTATTGATGAAAATCCGGCGCTTGATTTGGCTTGCGCGGGGTTAAAAACCGTTACCGTTCGTATGCCCGACCACCCCACGGCGCTAAGCTTAATTAAAAGCAGCGGCGTGCCGATTGTGGCGCCGTCTGCTAACCGCTCACAAACCGTAAGCCCCACCACGGCTCAGCACGTTGCTGACAGCCTTGGCGATAAGGTTGATGTTATTTTAGACGGCGGACCATGCCGAGTAGGGGTTGAATCCACCATTATTGACGTAACCGGCAAAAACGTGGTGTTGCTCCGCGCCGGTGGCATAGCTTTAGAAGATTTGGAAGCCTTTTTAGGCGAGAAAGTGCTTATCTCGCACGGCAATCCTGACTTGCCGAGCTCTCCGGGGCAAATGCTCAAACACTATGCTCCCTCGCATGATTTCAGGATTAATGCAACCAGCCGCGAGCCTGATGAATTTTTTATCGGCTTCGGCAAAGTTGCGGATTGTGATATTAATTTAAGCTTGAGCGGTGATTTATGCGAGGCGGCTGCCAACTTGTTTGCTTATATGCGTTTGGCCGATTCGCAGGATAAATATTCTAAAATTGCCATGTCGCCGATTCCGGAATGCGGTTTGGGGTTGGCAATTAATGACCGTATCCGCCGCGCTGCTTATAAAAAATAGCAAGATATTGACATTTGACAATTAAAGATTAATCTTTTTAACAGACCTAAACTTTTATGGAGAAATAAAATGGCAAAAAAATGTTGTTGCGATGATAATTGCAAATGCGGCTGTCAAAAAGGCAAAGAGTGCCCTTGCGGCGGCGAATGCAAATGCGCTGAAAATTGCACTTGCGGCGATGAGTGCAAATGCGGCGATTCTTGCCGGTGCTGTAAAAAATGTAAATGCGCCTGCAAAGTTTTAAGCATTGCGCTTTTGGCTTTAGGCATTGTTTTGGGCGGTTTTTTCCCAGGGTATTATTACTATCATGCCAAAATGGATTCTAACACCGTGGTGGTAAAAGGCTTGGCTGAAATGAATGTTAAGGCCGATTTGGCGGTTTGGAACATTAAATTTGTGGTAACCGGCAATGATGTGGTTAAAGCTCAGCAAGAAATGGCGGCTCAAACCATAGTGGTTAAAAACTTTTTGCTGAAGAACCAAATTGCTGAAGATGAAATCAGCGTCGGTTTGTTGGAAACCACCGATCGTATGGCTGATATGTATAATTCCGGCAATGATAATAATGTTCGCTTTATTTTAACTCAAAATATGACGGTAAAATCATCAGATGTTGATAAAATTGCCGCCACATTAAACAAATCGGGCGAGTTGGTGGCTAAAGGCATTATCTTCAGCCGCAGTTACGATTATCCGGTTTCATACCTGTTTACCAAATTAAATGAAATTAAACCTGAAATGCTGGCTTTGGCTACTGAAAATGCGCGGGAAGCCGCTGAAGAATTTGCTAAAAATTCCGGCAGTTCAGTTGGTAAAATAAAAACCGCCAATCAGGGCGTATTTTCAATTCTGCCGAGCGAACAAACCATGTATAGTTCTGAAATGCAGCAGATTAATAAAAAAGTCAGAGTTGTTTCCACCATTGAATATTGGTTGAAATAACCATTAAATTTTTAAGGCATGCAGCTCATTTTTATAAAAAAATGATAACAGCGTAAAAAAATACTTGATTATTTTTTATTTATGGAATATGAG
>CALETM010000224.1 GCA_937920765.1 uncultured Alphaproteobacteria bacterium
ATAAGAGACAGATAATTATACCAAAAAATTAATATCATCTTTTAATTTATTGAAAACAAACAGAAAAACGGCTAGAGAACAGATTTTGAAAGCTGATAATATAATTGTAAGTTATCCTCTGGAAAAAAACTTTTGGGGAAGGGTTACCAAACGTTTATTTGCCGTAAACAATGTATCGCTAAAGCTCTATCAAGGGCAAACTTTAGGCTTAGTCGGTGAGAGCGGCTCCGGCAAAACCACACTGGGTATGTGTTTGGCCGATATGATTAAGTTTGACGGCATAATAAAATTGGCAGGCCTTGATATAAAAAGCCGCGAGTTTCGCAAAAACGTGCAAATAGTGTTTCAAGATCCGTATAATTCCTTAAATCCACGCTTAAATGTGCTTGAAATTGTTGCCGAAGGACTAAAAGTGCATTTTTCTGAGTTAAAAACCGCAGAAATTAAGCAAAAAGTTCTTAATATATTGTCTGAAGTCGGTTTAACCGCAAATGACTTGTATAAATATCCGCACGAATTTTCCGGCGGACAAAGGCAGCGCATAGCCATTGCCAGAGCGCTTATTGTAAATCCCAAACTAGTAATTTTAGACGAGCCGACTTCAGCGCTCGATGTTACCATACAAGCTCAAATTATAGACTTGCTTATTAAACTACAGCAAAAATATAACATGGCTTATGTATTTATATCGCATGATATGCGCGTTGTACAAACAATTGCCGACAACGTTGCCGTAATGAAAGACGGACAAATTATTGAGCAAGGTGCTACGGACGCTGTATTTAAGAAACCGCAGTCAGAATACGCCAAAACACTGATAAAAGCCTCTTTATTGTAATTTCCGCCCATTTTGTATACATAATATACATTATGCGACAAAAATGTGTTTTGTAATCACCCTTTTAGTTTAATAAATTTATTTAATTGTTTTTCTGTTCTGTAAAAGATTTTATTCTATTTGTACCAGCTGAATACGCACAAAGCGCATTCTTCCCCGTCGCACACATTACAAACAACTTCAGTATCATTTAACGTCATATTGTACAAACATTTTCTATCCTTGCTACAATAGTTATTGCCGTAAATATTTTTCTTAGAATATTG
>CALETM010000225.1 GCA_937920765.1 uncultured Alphaproteobacteria bacterium
AGCGCTTAAAGCTTGGAACACCTGAAGGCAAAGAGCCTGTTAAATCCGCTGAATTTATTGCCAATATCGGTGAGCGCTTACAAAACATTCAGCACAATATGTTCGCCAAAGCCAAGCAGCGTTTGCTTGATAATATCCGCACCGACATTACCACGCCGGAAGCGTTTAAGGCTTATTTTGCCGAAAGCAATGAGTGGATTGAAGACGGCAAGCATGGCAAAGTTGCTTTTGTTCGCGGTAAATGGAACGCCAAACCCGAAACGGAAGAAATTTTAAAAACCATGAAAATAACCATTCGCTGCATTCCGTTTGACCAAAGCGGAACTACCGGCAAATGCTTATTAACCGGCGATGACGCCACTTTAGACGTTATTTACGCCCGCTCATATTAGGCATTAAACAATTCCTCTTAAAAGGAGCTGTAAACAAAACAGCTCCTTTTTTATTATTTTCCTCTTGTAATATAATCCAAATTAGTCTAATCTAGATTATATTAACAAATAACGCGAGGGTGCCATGGAATTTATCGGCAGAACTAAAGAGCTTTCAGATTTAGAGCAAGAGTATGAAAATAAACATTCTTTTGTTGTTTTATACGGACGGCGGCGCATTGGCAAAACTGCTTTAATCCAAGAATTTATTAAAAACAAGCCCGCTCTTTATTTTTTAGCAACTGAAGAATCTGAGCCGCAAAGCATGAAGAGATTTGCGCAAAATTTGGCTGAGTTTTCAAAGCAGCCTTTTATCGCCAAAGCCAACTTTGATGACTGGCTTGAGCTGTTTAAGCTGTTTGCCGCTATGCCTAATCCGGCAACCAAAGTGCTGGTGCTTGATGAGTTTCAATATATGGTTAACACCAATCCGGCTTTTACTTCTATTTTTCAAAAAGCCTGGGACGAAATTTTATCTAAGCAAAACATCATGGTTATTATCTGTGGTTCATACATTAACATGATGACCAAGCAGGTTTTAGCGGAAAACAGCCCCTTATACGGACGCCGCACCTCTCAAATCAGGCTTGCTCCGCTATCATTTTCAGATATAAAAAAGCATTACATCCGCAAATCTTTTTCTGATGTGGTTGAGCTTTATGCTGTAACCGGCGGCGTACCTAAATATTTGGAGCTTTTTGACAATAAAAATTCTTTAGCTGATAACATATCCCGCATTATTTTTAACAAAAACGGCTTTTTATATGAAGAACCGGCTTTTTTGCTCAACAAAGAAGTTAAAGAACCGGTAAACTATTATTCCGTAATGAAAGCTATTGCGCAAAACAATCATAAGTTGTCAGAAATATCTTCTGCCATGGCCGCTGAAAGCAACAAATTAAGCCCTTATCTTGAAACCTTGCAAGGGTTGTATTTACTTGAAAAACGTGTGCCGGTAACTGAAAAAAATCCTGAAAAAAGCCGTAAAGGTTTATATTTTATCAAAGATGTATTCATGCGTTTTTGGTTTATGTTTGTTTTTCCATATAAAGGCGAGCTTGAACTTGATAATCTTAATTTTGTGCAAGACAAGCTGAAAGCCAACTTTATAGATAATCACGTTGCTTTTGTTTATGAAGAAATCTGCCGCGATATTTTTGCCAAGCTTTGCAATGAAAAACAACTCAATTTTGTGCCCTCTCGCATTGGCGCATATTGGAATAAAAACACTGAAATAGACTTAGTTGCGATTGACGAAAGCCACAAACGCATTTTTGCGGCCGAATGTAAATATTACAAAGATAACAAACCTGTTGATATTGAGGTTTACGCCAAATTAGCTGAAAAATGCCGAACACCTGATTTTAAGGGATATGACTTAACTTACGGCATATTTTCCAAAAGCGGATTCAGCCATCATTTGCTTGAAGCTGCCCGCACCAACCCCAAACTTATTTTGATAAATGAATCTAATATTGTTAAATAGCTTATCAAAAAAACAGCCTCTGATTTAAGCAGAGGCTGTTTGGTTGTAAAGCACCGATTACCACGGTTCTTTATATTTTAAGCTCGGATCATCTAACCTATCAAGATAACCATTGGTATTTGGTTTTTGATGGCCTGATCTGAATGAGTTTAATTGATCGTATTTGTCTGTGTATTGGTCTTTCAAACCTGAATTATAAAGGTTAGTACGATCAAAGTAACAATAAACCGTGGCATATGCTTCCAGTGTTTTAGCTTTAACCGGGAAGATATTCCAATAAACATCTTCGTCTTTAATGCTATTCTCACACTCTGGATTGTTTTTTCCACAAATTATATTTGTAATAATATTTTTATACATACCTACCGGATAGATAAAGCCCATAATCGCTGACCAACCAACAAAATCAGGACAGCCCTCTCCACTACCTAACGACTGGTTACACGAACCGGCTTTTTTATTATTTTGCGGCTGAACACGGCTCTTCAACCATGTGCTTTGCTGGAAGTAAAGCGGGGTTGGCGACCATGGAACACCGCCCTTGGTGGTGACCGGTTCATTAGCAAAACCAAGATAATAAATTTGTTGACTATTACCAGCAGCATCTGTCAACTGCGCATTACGATATTGCGCACCAGTAATTGCAGTATTATCAGACATATCCACCGCTGCAAGGTCATTCAGTTCTTGATTATCATTAACCACAAAACGAGGTCCTTTAAAATGATGAGCTTCTTTAACCATCTGCCCAGCTTGTGCCATCTGGAAACCTGCCGGTGTAATGGTAATTACACGAGCATGCCCCGGAGGACATATCGGCGCCGGTACCACGCCCATAAACGGCGAAGCCCACATATCTGCACCAGATAGAGTGTCTCCCACCTCTTCAAGTTTTGCATTTGCTGAAACTGTAATCTTACCATTATTATCAGTTTCAGGAGCTGTTGCAACAATACTATCTAAACTAAAACCTGTGTCTTTATAAGTGTTGTTTACTACATAAATACCTTTATTAATAAAATCCGGTAAAATATCGCTCAAACGCGCACCGCCGCGAGTGGTGAGCTTAATATCATGCATAACTGAGGTATACGCCGGATTAACCATATAGCGGTCATAAGCAACTCTATCGTTCGTGCTCCAAGCGCCTGTATAATCACTTGAATATGCATCTGTCGGCTTATCAATATTGGTGCCGTCATACTTGGTGTTTGCCACAAAACGTCCGGCTTCAATATAGCCATAACCGGCATCCGCCTGATATCCGGTACCGCTCGGCGATTCTAATTCAACCGCGCCGCGGCGGATATAAACGCTACCGCGGGTAGAATTTTCATCATTTGTCGCTTGTGACAAAGAATTATCAATATCAACTTCTAAAATACGGTGTCCGGTGCCGCTCATATCTGATAAGCTGAATGACTGACTGTCTATATCAACCGTACCAATCGGGTATGGATAACCTTTTTCATCAGCCGTTGCTTCTAAGCCGTTCGGCATAACGTTCAAAATCTTTCTATCGGCGCTGTCGCGAACATCAAACGCACCGGCATCTCCGCGAGGTTTAATAGTGGTGCGGTTAGCTTCCGCCAAAACCAGCCCGTCATTTTCCGTATTTACATAAAAGCTGTTTTCCTGATTAGAATTTGTTGTTGCCCCTTTAACCTGAAAGATACCATCATTTACAGAAGTGGTGGCGGCGTTAAAGTTAATATCATTAGCGTTAGCGGTAATATCAGCTTTATTATCACCGGTAGTTTTACCGGCAATAATCAATGCATTTTCTTGCAGTTTAACATTACCGTCAGTATCAGTGGTATAAACTTCCGCCATTTGTTTAGCCCGCAAGCTGGCACCGGTCGCGCCCAATACAACCGCAGAACTTTCCGGATTTTCACGACCATCTTGGTTATATAAACCGGTTTCATCTGCCGTAATTACCATACGGGTATTTTTAGTATCAGGACTGGTAACCGTAACACCGGTACGGGTTGCATGCAGCCAACGCTCGTTATCAGCGCTGTTGGCTGCGTCACCGCCGGCATGAAGTTCGGCCGCATTAAATTTTTGCGTATATAAAGTGTTGCCCACTTCTAAGTTATTGGCAACATACGCATCGCCCTGAACATTAAGTCGCGGATTATTAACAACCGTCGGAGCCACATCGCCAACCCCGACCTTAACATTACCGGTCAAATTAGTATTAGCGGTTTTAATGTTGGTAGTTGAAACACCGTTTTCGCCATTGGCTAAAACTTCCAATTGTCCGCCTTGCAATAAAACTCTTTCATTTTCAGCGGTAATATAGCTACCGTCCGGACCGGCTTTAAATGTGTTTGCAACTCCGCCGGTTGCCACAGCCGTATTGCCGGTTGCGGTTAAATCATTTTTTACAGTGGTAGCAAAATCTGTGGTAACAGTTTGACCCAAAGGCTCAACTTCAAGCCCGACGGTTCCGTCCGCGCCGTTATACCCCGGATATAAGTCAAAAGCTATCGAATCTGCCGACATAATGGTGCCGCGATTGCTCGTAAAGGTAAGGGTCGGCTCATCTGCATCGCCTTCCAACTTAAAGGCGTTGTTTAAAGCCGACAAAGCGCCCGCCATCCAAGCCGAACCGCCGCCTTGCGCGTCTTCAGTTAAAACCAAGCTTTCTGTGTTGTTAACCGTGTCGGTGCTGCCCATAATCAACTGATCAACACCCAAAATTTTATACATATCGTCAACGCCGGTAACACCGCCCATGTAAAGGTCGGTTACCATGGTGTTGCGCCATAACTGATCTTGCGAATCAACGCGGGTTCTTTGCAAATATTTTTCATTTTCAAGCGCGCCGGAAGATGCCGAGTTGATAGCGTCAGACGAAGCCACAACCACCGAACCTTTATTGGTATCAAATCCTAAAGCGTCCAAATCGGCCTGCGTCAAGCTCCAAACACCGCCGACACCTTGCGCGTCTTTGCTGCCGGTAACATAACCGCCGTTACTGCCGATCATTGAGGCAATACGAGCCGCGCGCATTTCGCCAATATCGCTTTTTTTAGGCAATTGAACAAATGAGGTAATTGATAACCCTTGCCGTTTTAACATAACTTTCGGCATACCGAAGTTTTTCAAATCATCAAACTTATAACCGTATGGGAAAAAGTCATGAATGCCGCCGGTTGTTCCTCCGTGTTCAAGGTCAACTTCATAAACGGCGCCGTCGTTACGAAGCTGATCTTCAAGTAAACTCTGATAGTTGGCGGTAACATAGTTGTCAACCGCTTTCATAATGGTGCGAACATGCGTTGCGGTGTTAATATCCTGCAATTCGGTTGTTCGTTCAGCCGACTTTTTATACAAAGTAGGCGTAACTAATGAAATTAACGCCAACATTGCCATTGCCTCAATCATAAGGCTGCCGGTCTGGTTTACTTTACTAATAAAGTTTTTATATTGCGTTTTCATTTGTTTTCTCCTAACCGTAAATTTGTTGTATTGCAAACAAGCAATGAACATTTTCTTTGTCACAACCCATATCCTGAAAATCAGCGTCGTTTTTAATTGCTCCGAAAATTTCAAAACTTTCAAAAGCTCGTTCGCCAACCGGATTACCGTGCTCGTCATAATGTTGAACAGCTTGTCCGCCGCTCAAAATCACTTTGCCGTTTTTAATATCGGTATAGCCGATATCTTTGCCATAACCGCGCATATGGGTTAAGGCGCCCATCATATCGGCATTCGGCATATTAGAAATTTTATTAATCCACCTTGTGGGCATTTGCGTAAACGAAACAACATATATACTGGAACAATTGTCATCGGCAATACATTCATTGCTACAGCAGCTCCAGCCCTCGCTGGAAGTGCATTGCGTACTGGTTTCGCCTTCATCAAAACAAAAAACTTTGCTTACAATTTTGCCGCCACCGGTAATATTGGCAATGTCGTCTAAAGTTTCATCTGCCTTAATATAGCCGACCGGCAAATAATTTCTGATGTCATCAACTGTTAAGGATGAAGCTTGCGAACCTTCCGGTGTTGAAACATTTACACCGGTCCCCGGATAATATGTTACACGAGCCTGACCTGTTTTTTCAGGCGCTTGAGAATTTAAATAGTCTTTAACCCCGTTATGCAACGCCTTAAATTTGGCAATAACAACGCTTGCTTTTGTTTCTGCAAAAGCTCTGTCCATATCCGGTCTTACTGACAAATTATATGACAGCAAAACCGTAATAAACGTTGCTAATACAACCCATAAATACATAATTTCACCTCACAAGACTGGCTTAATATATTTTGTATCGTAGCACAAAAAACATAAAAGTTCCAGCAAATCAGCCGATTATAGCAAAATGTTCACATTTCTGTAACATACAACACATCAAGCTTATTTGTAGTCATCTGAAGTAAAAATTTAATTAAAAACTGCCGGAGTTTTTAAATTTTTCTGTCTTGTTTCAGGCAAAAACCTTCAATCTTTCCGCAATCGGCATAAAAGTTTTATCAGTCGGCGGAGTTTTTATGCCTCCAAACGGCATTTGTGCCTTCAACTGCCAAGATAGCGGCAAATTCCATGTTTGTTTAACTTTATCATCTATAAGCGGGTTATAATGCTGCAAACTCGCCCCGATTCCGGCCGCGGCCAACATCGTCCATACCGCGTATTGCAGCATACCGTTTGCCTGCTCTGCCCAAATGCTGAAATTATCTTTATAAAGCGGAAACTTATTTTGTACCGACTCCAAAGCTTTGGCATCTTCAAAAAACAAAATTGTGCCATAACCCGCCGCAAACGAATCTTTTATTTTGCTTTCGGTCGCCGCTCGTTTTTCCGGCAACACCAACGGATAAAGACTTTCAAGTACAATCTGCCATAATTTTTGGTGCTGTTCATTTAACAAAAGCACAACTCGCGCTGATTGCGCATTGTAAGCACTCGGCGTGTTTTTAATAACTTCTGCCAAATTTTCCCGCAACTCGCTATCTGAAAGCGAAATTTTGTTATCCAAGCCGTAAATCGAACGCCGCATGGCAAGCGCGTGTAAAAAACATTTATGCATAATTTTTCTCCTTATATCCGCTAGATAAGCGTTTAAAACGCTCTTTCAATCTATTTTTTACAAAAAATTATTGACAAAATGTTTTTTTGGGCGTATTGTCCGCTTAATTTCAAATTTTTAAGCAATTACTTATAACTTATCTCCTTAGCAACCTGCATGCTGTTTTTCAAGATTAACCCATGTTTGTTTGTCTAAAGGAGCTTTTGCCATAATAATATATATAAGATGAACACGTTCGTTGTGAAACGAGCTTGTTTGAAAGGATTTGATTTCCTTTATCTTTGCATTAACGATCGCACTTCGTGTGGATCGCCGTTGTTTTTATTTTTAAGGGAGCTGCCGTGAGGTATCTCCCTTTTTTATTTTTAAACTCACGCTTTATTTAAAAACAAAATTCCCTTACACCAAACGGCATAAGGGAATTTTTTCTGTTATCAGACCTAAAGATTTTCATCTTCATGGTCTGATTTTTCTTCCTCACCATCGTATCGCCTGTAATTCGGCGCGTATGTTATAAACGCACACGCCGTAATTACCGCCGCTATCATAAGCGGAGTTTTGTTGGGCTCGCCTTCCGAAAACACCCAGAACAAAGCCGTCGCCGAGAACCCTATCAGGGCAATCCATTGCGGTATGCGCTGTATGGCGACATACATCAATACAATCGCCACCGCCAGCGGCAGTAAAATTTTCCAGTTGGACACCGGAATGTTCTGTTGCCATATCTCGTATAGCGCAAACATTCCTAATGCATACGATGCAACGGCTTCTATAATGCCGATGATGAGATTTTTTTTCTTTGCTTTCATATCGTGAATTTTAAATTGTTTTCCATCAGGTTTCTTTATGAATAAACATTTAAGCAAAACATAAAAATTCTATCCGGAAAACCGAATAAAAAAATATGAGAGCTTGAATAATAGACATAATTAGATGGTTATATTCTTAAACTAGCATTTTTTAACCCTGCTTGCAAGAAAAAACTCAAGCTCCTGCCTTTTGGCATAAAAAAAACCGCCTTGCGGCGGCTTATTTATTGGGGCGGACGATGAGGCTGCGCTGTTTTCAACAGCTCGTTCCAACGGCATCTAATCTCGCCTCGGTCGCTGCCGCTTCCCTTGCTCGTTAAGATGTTCCGTTGCTTTGCGGTAAAAATATTTCCACCGGAAATATTTTTATCCTCAGCTCTTTCGAGTTCTCGCCTATCTTTCCGCTTTTTCCCAATAAAAAAACCGCCTTGCGGCGGCTTATTTATTGGGGCGGACGATGAGGCTGCGCTGTTTTCAACAGCTCGTTCCAACGGCATCTAATCTCGCCTCGGTCGCTGCCGCTTCCCTTGCTCGTTAAGATGTTCCGTTGCTTTGCGGTAAAAATATTTCCACCGGAAATATTTTTATCCTCAGCTCTTTCGAGTTCTCGCCTATCTTTCCGCTTTTTCCCAATAAAAAAACCGCCTTGCGGCGGCTTATTTATTGGGGCGGACGATCGGGCTCGAACCGACGACAACCGGTACCACAAACCGGGGCTCTACCAACTGAGCTACGTCCGCCATAAACTTTAGCTCCTTTTACAAACATTCACCGCAAAAGTCAATAAAAATTATTGTCGCTTTCAAAAATTTATCGCGCTATCGCAAAATTTTCATAATCATTAACTCTTTGTTTGACTTTTAGCCTTATTTTACACCTAAACAATTAACCAATTAAACTAAGAGATAAAAAATTATGAAATGCGTAAAGTTATTTTTTGTTGCTTTGGCTCTTTTAAGCTTTTGCGCTGCCAAAACCCAAGCCGCAACATCTTCCATTTTAATTGATGCCCAAAGCGGCAGCGTTTTATACGCCGATAATGCCAATGCTCTGCGTTATCCTGCCTCTTTAACCAAATTAATGACTCTTTACATAACCTTTAACGCGCTTGAAAACGGCACTTTAAGCCTTGATGACAACTTAAAAGTATCGCGCAACGCCGCCAACCGCTCTCCTTCCCGCTTAGGTTTGACTGCCGGTAAAACCATTGACGTCCGCACCGCTATTTTAGCCACAATTATAAAATCTGCCAACGATTGCGCCACGGTTTTAGGCGAGTCGCTTGCCAAAGACGAAAAATCTTTTGCCATATTAATGACCGAAACCGCCCATGAACTCGGCATGAAAGATACCACCTTCAAAAACGCCTCCGGACTGCCGAATTCTCAGCAAAAAACCACTGCTCGCGACATGGCCGTTTTGGCCGCGGCCATTTATCACCACTTTCCACAATATTACTCTTGGTTTTCCATTCCGCAGTTTGAATATGAAGGCCGCACTTACAAATCTCACAATGACTTATTAAAAGATTTTGACGGCGCCGACGGTCTTAAAACCGGCTACACCGCTGCTTCAGGCTACAATATTGTAACCTCGGCGCGCCGCGGCAACCACCGCGTTATCGCTGTTACCATGGGACATGATTTTTCTGCCGATCGCGACAAAAAAGTTTATGCCATGATGGATAAAGCATTAGGCAATATGGAACTTTCATCTTTAATTGACTACAACCGTCTGCATACCGAAATTGATAAAGCCGCACCGCAAGCCAAACCGGTTAAAACCGCAAACGCTAAGTCTTACAGCCACAAAAACTCAAAAGGCGGAAATTGGGCAATTCAAATCGGCTCGTTCGGCTCATACGCCAAAGCGCAAGCTCATGGTCAAAAAATAAAAAACAAACTTGCCGGCAAATTTGCCGTTCGCGGACTGCATATTGAAAAAGTTGCCGCCGGAAGCAAAACCGTTTATCGCTCTAAGCTTATCGGCATGGCCAAAGCCGACGCCGCCCGCGCCTGCACGGTTTTAAAACGCAGTAATCAGGCTTGTATGGTAACTTCTTATACTCCTAACTCTGCTTACGCTCAAAAATAGTCATGGCACAAGTTATTGTTATTAACAGCCCCAACACCGGCACCGGAAAAACCATGCTATCGGCTCATTTGGCGGTTATACTGGCCAAAGACTATAAAACCGCCTTGCTTGACGATATTAATAACAGCCCGCTTGCCATGTTTGTAGCCAAGCGCTATACCCTTAATTTAAGCAAGCGTTATAATTTGCCGATACCGCAATATTATTCCTTAAAAAAAGGCATATTGTCGGAAATAAACAGCCAGTACGACGCAATTATTTTAGATTCGCCGAACGCCGAATATTTTCAAGCGGCGGATATTGTGCTTACTATGCTCCGCGGAAAAGATGCGTTGCAATATTTAACCGCCCAAAACAGTCTTTTTGCCGCGCTGATTTGGGAAGCCAAAAAAAAGCGCGCCGCCGCCGGACAAAATACTTTTCGCTGGATTATCTGCCCCAACGACGATTACGCGCCTGAAAACTTGCAACAGCTCAAAAACGCCGGAAAATTTTTAGGATTTTCCGTTGCGCCAAACCTCAATTGGCGCGAAGAATACGGCAAAGGATTCCGACAGGGCGTAACCGTTTCCGACAAAGACCGTCCGGAACTCAAAACCTTGTTTGACTTGCCGGATTTATACGCTCGCCGCAATTTAAAAAAACTTACTGATTTTATATGGCAGAACAAATAAATTTTGCTTTACCTGTAAAATCTTTTAAGGCATTATATCTTCTATCAGGGTATTATCTGTCTCTTATACACATCTCCGAGC
>CALETM010000226.1 GCA_937920765.1 uncultured Alphaproteobacteria bacterium
CTCTCTATTCGTCGGCAGCGTCAGATGTGTATAAGAGACAGGTTTTCAACCGCATATCAGCTATCAGCAAGTTAGTATACTTGTACAAAATATTAATATCTTCAATCCGCTGTTCAATTAACAAATTAGCTGATGTAAGTTTGCCGTCTACCGCCGCCATATTATCTTTTTTGCGTTCTAAACGCTCAATATCATCATCAAAATCTTTCTTTAATTCAGTGGCGCTTAAAAAGGCATTTTGAATATCATCTGCCAATACTTGATTGCGATGTTTCAAAATCTTTTTAACATTATCCTCG
Organism: uncultured Alphaproteobacteria bacterium; assembly: GCA_937920765.1. Taxonomy (GTDB): domain Bacteria; phylum Pseudomonadota; class Alphaproteobacteria; order RF32; family CAG-239; genus CAAFZY01. The sequence goes on from CALETM010000226.1 coordinate 300, forward strand.
TTTTCAACATCTTCAGGAAGCAAAAAGTTTTCGGCTATCATGGCGTTATATTCGGCATTTTTTTGCTTATCGTCTTTTTTCAGCATTGAACCAAAAGTGCTTTTAAGCAATTCTTTACCGTTGCTTATGCCAAAATCAGCCAGTTGCTGCTGTAGCATTTTGCGCTCATCTTCCAACTGTTGGTAGTCGTCATCATTTTTGAAAAACGCCTCTTCATCAGCTTCAAATTGTTTGGCTTGCTCACCATAACCGGTCAACGTTGCTTCAGTAACCGAAATTTGCGCGGCTATCATATTTTTAGTATCATCATCAGCAGCCGCCCCATACATTTCTTGTAAAATTTTTAAGTTAGTCGCCGCATTTTTTTGGTCTGCCGTCAATTTATCTTCAGTATTTTGTTTATAATCGGCAATTTCTTGCTCTTTGGCGGCAAGCTGCTTGGTTAAATCGGCTACTTGCCCAGCCTTTGAATTGGTCAATTCGCCGACTGTTTTTTCATAATCGCCGGTTAAATTGTCTTTTAAATCGGCAATTGAACCTGATGTTTCCTCAATTTTTTTCTGAGTACTCTCATATGTATCTTGCACTGAGGCGGCAGCGGTTGCAACATCTTCCTTGAGCGATTTTGCCGTTTCATACATGGTGCGTAATTTTGAGCCGGTATAAAATTCCTGCACTTTTTCAGCCACGGTGTTTACTTTGGTGCCGACTTTATCCGAAACCTCCTGCACTGTGCCGGCAGCACGACCGCCGATTGCCGTAAAATCGACCTTTAATCCGGCATCGGCATTAGCTCCAAGCATTGAAAGAGCGGCGGTTAAAATAAAAACTTTAATTTTATTCATTTGCGCCCTCCTTGGTTTCAGATTCATCGCTTTCATTTTCATAGTTTTGAATTTGCACCGTGTTTTTATAGGCGTTAATATAGGCTTGCATACCCATAATTTTTTCCCAACGAGCCAATGAGCGCAGCTGCATAGCGCTGATTGCCGTAAAAGCCTCGTCAATTGTATCAAGCGAATCAGCAGGATCTTCTTCATTCAGCAAGCTTTGGCGCAAAATTAACGCGCGGGCATATAACTCCGCCGCCGAAACCTGACTTTCTTTATTAAGCGCCTCACGCAGTTTACGCGCCGTGGTGTTATTATGTTCCTCGCCCCAATTACGGTTATAGGTGGCTTTTACATTTTCAATATTTTCATCTTCGTTGGTTTTGCCGTCCAAATCATTTTTCATACCTTCCAAAACCGCGGTTTTAACCAAATCTTTCGGGTCAAGTTTAACATCTTTAATCCCCGAAATATCTTTTTTAGCCGAATTAAAACCATGAACCGCCTCATCTTTAATTTTAAGCGCTTCGGTTTTAATATCTTGCACTTGCTTATAAACGGCTTCCGCCTTAACCAACATAACGTTAATCGTGGCCTGTATAGCCTCAATATCGGCTTTAGCCGGAAGCGCATAAAGCACAAGGGCTAAAAACACAACTCCAAATTTCAGCCGTCTATTCATTGTCCTTATCCTCGTTATTATCGTAATAATCACGTTCCAAATAATTAATAGCATTAATAGAATCGGTAACAACTTGACCGGTCATCGCTTCCATCAAACGAATAATTATTTCCTGATTAACAATGCCGACATTACCTGAAAATGAAATTTCTTCGCGTTCATTGGTTAAAGCGCCCGCCTTTTTTTCCAAATCTTCGCTTACTGTCGCAAAATTTGCAGAATAATTTTTTTGCGTAAGCGCCACCGCCAAATCATTAGCAATATGATCATGTTGCACATTTTTATATAAGCGGCGCCATTCAGCGGCAATTTCCGCATTGGGGTTATGCATGCCGAGCACCCATATTTTGATACATTTATCTATATTTTTATCAGATAAATCTTTAACTTCCATACCGCATTTAGTGGCAAAAATATCCGAATAAATAAACTTGCCGTCATCAGTAGTTCCGGTTTTAAATTCTTCGTCTTTTACTATCAATTGGGCAAATGCCATCGGTTCAGAAGTTTGCGTATATAAAGCGGTCACTTCTTCAGTTTTATCAACCGCCGATAAATTGCGCTTGAAACGACGCCCGTCAAACTCATCGCCTACCGGAATCATATCAGTTTTCGGATTAATGGTTAAAGTCGGAGCATCAGGGTTTACCGGCAAAGCCGGCTTTGCATCGTCTTGCGCCTTATCGACATTTTTTTCAGAATCAAAACTGAAATCCGAGCCGTCATCGCCGTCAAATTCAGGAGTAGCCGGAACAGCCGAATCATCAGAAATTTCCGCAAAATCAGGAACGCTAGGGGTTTCAGTTTTTACCGGCGTTTCATCTTTTTTAGGCTCAGCCGATATTTGCTGTTCATCAGGCATCGGGGTCGGCTCGGGAATTTCTTCATCAAAGCCTTCTTCATCTTCAAAACCGAAGTCTTCATCTGAAAAATCTTCTTCAGCAGAATTGCCGCCGGTATCAGGAGTATATGATGAAGAAATATCATCATATTTTTCTTTAGCGTCATTATATTTTTGAATAGCCTCTAAATATTTATCCTGAAGCTTTTCCCTTTCTTCATCGGTAGCCGCTTCATACTGTTTTTTAATGCTTTCATAATCGTTTTTGGCATTATCATATTCTTTTTTAGCGCTATCATAAAGTTTTTGACCTTCTTGATAATATTTTTGTCCTTTATCAAAAAGTTCCTTGCCGTCACTGTAATAATCTTTGGCATAATCTCTTAACTGAGAGTATGGGTCTTTAATATTATTCACGAGTTTACCCATATCTTCAGCCCATTTCTTACGCTGCGCGAGCAAACGCTCTGCTCGCGCTTTTCTTTTTTCAAGCTTCAATTGTTCTTTTTCAGCTTTTTCTTTAACGTCCACAAATTTTGACAACGAACCGACACTGTCGCCGATTGCCTGCTGAATTTTACCAACCGACAAGGTTGATTTGACGGTTGAGGCGGTCGATTTAGCCTTGGTAATATAGCCTGAAATAGTGTTTAGCACTTCGGCAATATCAAAGGTAGGCCACAAGAAGGCATAAGATGGAGTGGTATGTAAAGCAACGCTCATAAATGCAATCGCCGCAATAACTTTAAATTTAGTATTTTTCATGCCGACCTCCTTTGCTAGTCCGCTTTAATATTAATATTTTACCATAAAACCTATATGCCGCAAAGCACTTTTTGCAAAATTACGCCATATTTAAATATTTTGTAACAAAGTTTTCTTCGCCATACTCTCTAATCAGCTGCTCAACCAGCAAAACGTTTTTACGACCGGAATTGTACAGTTTAAGATACGGCCCAAGCGCGCCTAAGTTTACATCTAACACCACTGATTCACCGGTTGCCGGACGCGAAAGCAAAATAGCGTACGGAAAATCGCGGTAGGTTTTACCAAACACAAAGTCAAGCTCGCTTTGCGTTAGGTTCCAGTTAGCGTAATCTTCCATCATGGCTTGCGGGTTGCGGAAGAAAATAACGGTTTGGCATTGACCGCGAATAACTTCGCCGACGCCTAATTTATCGATAATGTTCGGCTGTTGAAACGCGCACAAATACGCCTGCCGCTTTTTACGACCTTCTTGCAAACCGATAATAAAGTAATCGCGGAACATCGGGTGCTTTAACATCGGCGCGGTTTCATCAATCATAATCAGCGAGGGTACGCCGGTTTCACCGGTTTCGCCTTGAATACGGTGCATAATGTAGCTGATTACCGCCGGCGCCAAAGTATCGTCTTCAAAAATGTGAGTAAAGTCAAACGCCATAAAGCGCTTAGACTTTAAGTCAAGACTATCGGTATCGGCGTTAAAAATATTGCCGTACTGGTCAGGGTTTACCCAACGATAAAGTTCGCGGCGCATAGTTCCGGTAGGCGAAAAACAGCTTTTATACAAGTTTTTCATAATGCGCTCTTCCGGACGCAGATAGTCAAACGCAGTGGTAACCGCACGGGCGACTTCACGCTCTGAAAGCGCATCGTCCGCCATGGTGATAGACTTCATCCAACGGCGCAAAAAGGCGCGGTTGTTAGGAGTATTTTCAGTATCAAACGGGTTTAATGAAACGTTCTTTTCATCACCGTCAAAGCCGACATACGCCCCGCCGATAGAACGGGTAAAAATTTCGGCGCCGCGGTGGCGGTCAAAGAAGAACACTTTTAAGTCGCTGTGGCGCATTGCCTGCCCCGCCAAAAACGTAAGCAAGGTAGTTTTACCTTGACCGGTAGGACCGATAATACAGCAGTGAGCAACGGCAGATTCTTCAGACGAAACGTGAAACTGAA
>CALETM010000227.1 GCA_937920765.1 uncultured Alphaproteobacteria bacterium
ATACACTACATATAATGTTGATATATTAAGGCATTTTTCATGAAAAGTAAGTTTTTTTTGCAAGTTATCACAGTTGTTTTAAGTATTTTTGCCTTCGGTCAAACGGCAAACGCCGCGCCGGTTGCGGAAAGCGATGCCGTAAAATGGGCAAACTCTACCGGAGCAAAACTGGTTGAAACTCTGGGTAATCATGATCTTGCACGCAAATACGCCATGCTTGATGAAATGTTTGCAAACGATGTTGACGGCAATTATATCGCCCGTTTTGTTGTCGGCAAATATTGGAAAGCAATGAGCCGTGAACAGCAGCAAAATTACACAAATCTATTTAAGCGCTATATGCTGAGCCTTTATAAAAATTATCCGCTCGACTTTGAAACCATTGATATTAATTTTACCATAACTTCAGCCCGTGTCGGCAAATCAAATACCGCTGTTTTTTGCACTGTTGACTTACCTGAAAAAATGGCTAATGAAAATTTTGACCACGTTAATTTAGAATTTACCTTAACTAAAGATAACGGCAAAATTAAAATCCGCGATCTTAAAATCGGCGAAAGCAGCCTGCTTTTAACTTACCGCGGGCGCTTTTACCAAATGATTAAAGACGTTGATGAAGATTTTGAGTGGTTTTTGGAAGATTTGGAAACCCTCACCATTTCAAACGAGCGCAATGCCGAACAGAATTTAAACCTGTAACCTTTTTAATTTTTTGAGTTGAATTTCGCATATAAAAAAGATAATATGCGGGAAGTTTTGTAATGAAAGAAGAAAAAAGATGAACAATATTAAAGTACGATTTGCGCCAAGCCCTACCGGACATATGCACATCGGCAACACCCGCACTGCCTTGTTTAACTGGCTGTGGGCAAAAAAGATGGGCGGAAAATTTATGCTCCGCATTGATGATACCGACTTTTTGCGTTCTAAAAAAGAATATGAAGATTCTTTGCGCGAAAGCCTTAAATGGCTGGGTTTAACATGGACGGAAGAGGCGCGTCAATCGGCGCGTTTTGACCGCTATAATGAAGTGGTTGCCAAGCTTAAAGCCGAAGGCAGAATTTACCCGTGCTATGAAACTCCGGAAGAGTTGGAGTTTAAGCGCAAACGCGCTATGTCTAAAGGACTTCCGCCGATTTACGATCGTCAGGCTTTGCAATACACCGCAGAAGATATTGCCAAATTTGAATCGGAAGGACGCAAACCGCACTATCGTTTTAAATTAGTTGCCGGCGAAATTGCATGGAATGACGTTGTGCGCGGAACCGTAAAATACGAGGCTGAAAACTTGAGCGACCCGATTGTTATCAGAGAAGACGGAACCTTTTTATATCATCTGCCTTCCGTGATTGATGACTGCGATTTCGGCATTACGCACATTGTGCGCGGTGAAGACCATGTTACCAACACCGCCTCGCAAATTCAGATGTTTGAAGCTATCGGCGGCCAAACCCCGATTTTTGCGCACTTGCCGCTTTTAACCGGCAAAGAAGGCAAGCTTTCAAAGCGTTTGGGCAGTTTGGGCGTGCGTGAATTGCGCCAGGACGGAATTGAAAATATGGCAATTTGCTCATTTTTAGCAAAACTCGGAACTTCAGAAGCCATTGAGCCGTTTTATTCGCTTGAAGACTTGGCTCAATCGCTTGATTTTGCTAAAATCGGACGCGCTCAGCCTAAATTTGACGAGGAAGAGTTGCGCCACTTTAACTTAAAGTACATTCATACGTTGCCTTACCAAAACGTCAGCGCCAGAATCGGCGGAAATGAAGACTTTTGGCGCAAAATTCGCTGCAACCTTGAAAAAGTTGATGATGCCGCATTATGGAACAATATTTGCAACGGCGAAGTTACACCCGTAATTGAAGATAAAGCTTTAACTGATGCCGCCGCCGCTTTGTTGCCGCAAGAACCATGGAATGAAGACACCTTCAACTTATGGACAAGTAAAATTAAAAATGAGACCGGTAAAAAAGGCCGCGATTTGTTCCACCCGTTACGCAAAGCCGTAACCGGCTTGGATAACGGACCGGAGCTTAAAGCGCTGCTTCCGCTTATCGGCTATAATAAAGTGTTAAAACGCCTGCAGGGACAAAAAGCATAAGGATAAAACCATGACACAGATTTATTTGCATAACACATTAAAACAACGCAAAGATGAATTTACCCCGATTGACGCAAACAATGTGCGTATGTACGTTTGCGGACCGACGGTTTATGACCGCGCCCACTTGGGCAATGCCAAAACTTCAGTGGTATTTGATGTTTTGTTCAGGTTGCTGTGTCAGGTTTACGGCAAAGAGCATGTTACATATGTTTCAAACATCACCGATGTTGACGATAAAATTTTGAACAAGCACAAACAAACCGGCAAATCTATTCGCGAAATTACCGAACAAACTTATCAGTGGTATTTGGAAGATATGGAAAAGCTTAATGTTTTGGCTCCGACCTATCGTCCGCGCGCCACCGAATATATCAATGAAATGATTGAGCTGGTAAAATTACTGTTGAAAAACGGACACGCATACGAATCCGCCAGTCATGTTTTGTTTGATGTCGACTCGTTTCCGGCTTATGGCTCATTATCCGGTCGTTCCATGAAAGAAATGTTAGCCGGCGCCCGCATCGAAGTGGCTGATTATAAAAAGAATCCGGCTGATTTTATTTTGTGGAAGCCCTCAGAAGCCGACCAACCGGGGTGGAACAGTCCGTGGGGATACGGTCGTCCGGGGTGGCACTTGGAATGCTCGGCCATGAGCTCAAAGCTTTTGGGAACAGATTTTGATATTCACGGCGGCGGCGCTGATTTAATTTTTCCGCACCATGAAAACGAATGCGCGCAATCGGTTTGCGCTTTTGAAGGCTCGCATTTTGCGCATTATTGGGTGCATGCCGGCATGCTGATGGTCGACGGCGTTAAAATGTCTAAGTCTTTGGGCAATTTTTACAATGTTGATGAAATTATCGGCAAATATCCGGCGGAAGCTTTGCGCCTGTTGTTTTTAACCACGCATTATCACCAACCGTTTAACTTTACGTTTGCCGGCTTAGAACAAGCCAAAGCGGTGCTTGATAAATTTTACAACGCGTTGTTAAAAGTAAATGATATTGAAGCTGAACAATGCGCGCCGAATGCTAAAGTTGTTGAAGCTTTGGCCGATGACATTAACACTCCGGCGGCTTTGGCTGCTTTACATGAAATTGCCACCAACTTAAACAAAGCTGAAACAATGGCTGAAAAAGCCCGTTTAAAGGGCGAATTTATGGCAAGCGCTTATTTATTGGGCTTGTTGTATCAATCGCCGGAAGCTTGGTTTAAGGGCGATGAATCGGCAGATGAAGACGCTGAAATTGAGGCAAAAATCAAAGCTCGCGCCGAGGCTAAAAAGAATAAAGATTGGGCAACTGCCGATAAAATTCGTGATGAATTAAAGGCTGCCGGTATTGTTTTGGAAGATTCGCCAACCGGAACATCATGGAAACGCGCCTAGCTTATTACTTTACGGAATAACCCGCCCGCCGAACAATCCGGCGGGTTTGTTTTTTTGACAAAAAACTTGACTATGACATAATTTGTGTTAATATATAATCATAACCAAAATTATTTAAAATATTATGAAAAACTTCATGAAAAACCTTTTCTCTAGGAAGAAGAATTCAGTTGAAGCAACTCCGGTTGTGGAAACTAAAGTTGAAAAGCCTGAGCAGCCGACCCTTGAGTATTTACTTGGTCAGGCTGTCAAAAGACAGGACATTGAGGAAATGTACCGTCTGTTAAAATTAGGTGCCAATCCTAACGGGTACGGCATATATGAGAGCAACTCATATTACTGTGAGGACACTTTCATACCGGGATCAAGTCACGAATGCCGGGTCATGGATCTCAATTATGAATACGGCAACTCGTCTATTCCTGAGGGGATGAAATCCAAGGCTGTCGACAAGTTGTTGCGCTCATTCGGAGGCAGAACCTCTGATGAAGAGCGTCAACAGTATTGGCGAGAGCTTGAGAAAAAGGAAAGGAAAGAAAAAAGGGATGCCGAAAAAGCACGCCAAAAGCGTGTTGACGAGCTCCTGAATGAATAAAAAGCCTTGATGAATAAAAAAGCCTGTGTTCTAAAAAAACACGGGCTTTTTTATATTCCTTAAGCGTTCCTTAAGTTCACAATGCTTAGCTTGATATGTAAACAAAACAAATTAACCATATTAGGAGAAATAACATGAATAAACTTCTTTCTGTTTCAGCTTTGGCATTGATTATCAGCTTTTCATCAGGCGCTAATGCCGCTTTTCAAGGGCCAACGCCTGAGGCTTCAACCATTGCCGAGGCTCTGCAAATGAAAGACGATGCTCCGGTTGTTATCAACGGGCAAATTGAAAAAAGTTTGGGCGGCGAAAAATATTTGTTAAAAGACGCCACCGGCAGCATTACCATAGAAATTGACGATGACGACTGGCGAGGACTTGACGTTACGCCGCAAGATGTGGTAACTGTTAAGGGTGAAGTTGACAAAGATATGTTCAATACCGAAATTGATGTCGACAGTATTGAACTTAAAAAATAGGTAGGGTTTGCGCATGCGCATATTGATAATTGAGGACGACCCGTTAATCGGCGACGGCTTAAAAACAGGACTGAATAAATCAGGTTTCACCGCCGATTGGTTTGATAACGGCAAAGACGGGCAAGAAGCTTTGTTGCAGTCTGGTTATGACGCGGTCGTCCTTGATTTGACCCTGCCGGAAATTGACGGCTTGGATATTTTGCGACAATGGCGCGCCCGAAAACGTAAAGAACCGATTTTAATTCTTACTGCCCGAGGCGATGTAAATGATAAAATTAACGGGCTGAACCTTGGCGCCGATGATTATTTAAGTAAGCCGTTTTCACTCGGCGAAGTTGTTGCCCGCTTAAATGCCTTAATCCGCCGAAGCAGCGGTGAAATCAGCGAGATTATTAAATATAAAAACATATCTTTTAATCCGCATACCAAACAGACTTTGCTCAACGGTAAAGAAATTTTTTTAGCCCCTAAAGAAACCGCTTTGCTGGAACTTCTGCTTTATAATCGCAATCGGGTTATGAGCAAAGGCAGCATTGAGCAAAAACTTTACTCGTGGGATGAAGACGTTGCCAGCAACGCCGTGGAAGTTCATATCCATTATTTACGCAAAAAATTAGGAAAAGACATTGTAAAAACCGTAAATAAACTTGGTTATATTTTGGAGGACAAATGAAAAAATTAAGCATGCGGTTGCGCTTGATTTTATTTTTTACGATTATATCCTGCGTAGTTTGGAGTTGCGCCGGAATTTTGGCATGGTCTGAAACCAAAGAAAATATTGACGAGTTTTTTGACACATATCAAATAGCCCTGGCGCGGCAATTAGCCGGAACCGACTGGAACCGTATAAATCAAAACACTCAAAAGATAACCGACAAACTGCTTGACAATATTCAGGGCGCCGATGATGAAGATGAGGCCATAGGCTTTGCTGTTTTTAATGCCGAAGGACACAAAATTTTTCATGATGACGAGAACGGCAAAAACTTTGCTTACCAAAACACATACGGCAGTTTTGTAAAGCAAAAAGTACGCGGCGAAAACTGGCGTCTGCTTTGGATAAAATCAACCGACGGAAAATTCAGGATTGCCGTCGGGCAAGAACTTGAGTACCGTGAAGATATGGCGTGGGATATGTTGGAAGAATTTATAACGCCATGGGCAATCGGACTGATTGTTTTACTGCTTGCGGTGATTGTGTTGATTGAAATTGAGTTTAAATCATTACGAAAACTGGCAAATGATATTGCTCTGCGTAAAGCCGATAATTTAAGCCCGATTAATGATGAAAATACTCCGTCTGAGGTTAAACCCTTAACCAACGCCATAAATAATTTATTAGAAAAAGTTAATCTGCTTTTGCAACGCGAGCGCCGATTTATTTCCGATGCGGCTCATGAACTGCGCACTCCGTTGACGGCACTTAAAATTCAGCTTGATGTAGCCAAACTTTCAGCAGATGACCAACCCGCGCGCGAATCGGCATTAAACAAACTGGAGCAAGGGATTAATCGCGCCACTCGTTTGGTTGAACAGCTTTTGGCATTGTCAAAATTGGAAACGTCGCTCCAAACAAGCATTGCCGGCTCGGAGCATATTGATTGGAAACTAATCTGCGAACAGCTGGTTAATGAATATAAAACCGATGTTTCAGCCAAAAATATTACTGTTAAAATTAACAACGCCGGAAGCGGAGCTTTCAACACCGGCAACTCAACATTGGCTGAGCTCTTGTTGCGCAATTTGTTGGATAATGCCATAAAATACAGCCCTGAAAAAGCAACCGTCAGCGTTAATATCGGAGCAAATTATGTGCAAGTATGCAATTCCGGCGTTAATATAAGCAAATCTGATTTAAGTAAACTCGGACAAAGATTTTTCCGGATTGCCGGTCAAAATGAAAAAGGCAACGGCATCGGACTTTCCATTGTTAAATGCATTGCCGATTTTTATAATTGCGATTTAGTCTTCAGCAATAATGACAATATTTTTTGCGCCAAAGTTAAACGAATCGACAATTAATTCAATACAACTTATACACAACACGGACTCGTAAATATTGCAAAAAAAAAAACGCGAGCTAAAATCTTCTCAAATGCAATAATTTGAGGAGATTTTTTATTATGAAATCAGAAAATGGACGTTCAATGGTTGAGATGCTTGGCGTATTGGCAATTATCGGGGTTTTATCTGTCGGGGCGATTGCCGGCTATAGCAAGGCGATGATGAAATATAAGCTCAACAAGCATGCCGAATCCATAAATATGTTGATTAACAATTCTCTGCAAATGGTAAGCCAACTCGGAGCAAAAGAAGAAAACATAAAATATCATGCTATAACTTTATAT
>CALETM010000228.1 GCA_937920765.1 uncultured Alphaproteobacteria bacterium
ATAAGAGACAGATTTAAAACTGCAAACGCTTGATTTGTTTCCGACTTTAGCGGGCAAAATTAACGCTTCTTCACAAAGCGAGGTTAAGCGCACCGATAATTTTTCAAGCAATTTTTCCGGCGAGCTCGGCTTAACCTATGAAGTTGATTTATATGGTAAAATCCGCAATTTACAAACCGCGCAGGAATTTGAGTATAAAGCTACCGAACAAGATAAAGAATCGGCGCGCTTGAGCCTTGTAAACAGCGTGGTTGATTTGTATTTTAACTTAACATACTTAAATAATGCGATTGCAATAACCGAGAAAAATATCGCATTATACCAAAATTTATATAATATTTCCGCGCAAAAATACCAAAGCGGCAAAACCGATGATATTGAATATTTGCAAACCAAGCAAAGCCTGCTTTCAGAGGAAAATAAACTACTTGATTTACAGACTTCATTTAAGGAACAAGAGAGCAGTTTGCGCAATATTTTAGGCGCTAAGCCTGATGAAGATTTAAATTTGGAATTTGCGGAGCTTTTAGAGCAAAAACCGCTGAATGTTAATATGGAAACGCCGTTGGCGGTTCTTGCTAAGCGTCCGGATTTGCTGGCCGGTCAATATCGGTTGGAAAAAGCGTTTAAAAACTTAAAAGCCGAAGATAAAAACTGGTATCCGACCATTTCACTCAAAGGGGCAATTAATTCGACCTCTGACAAAGCGCGTACCACGTTTGATTTTCCGTATTTGCTCGGCAGCGTTGGGGTTGATTTACCGTTTTTGGATTGGAACAGAGTAAAAAATAATGTAAAAATTTCAGAGGCGGATTATAATTTGGCATTAATTGATTTTAAGGATAACTTAAATCAGGCATTAAATGAGGTTGCTTATTATTACTTTGCTTACCAGAAAGCAGGGCAGCAATATGATAATGTTGAGCAAAATTATAATAATGCCGTAAAAATCAGCAAATATTATCAGGTGCGTTATAATAACGGAAAAATAGAGTTTAAGGATTATTTGGAAGCGATTAACACTGAAAATGATCTTTATAAAAGCTTAATTGAGCAAAAGTACCAGATAATTAAGTACGAAAACTACATTTTTAAAGCAATGGGCGGAAAATACGGTGCTTACTAATACATAACTTTGTTTAAGTATAATCCGCAAGCAGGCGCGGTTACGCCGGCATTGGCGCGGCATTTGCTTTCCAAAATAGTTTTAACATCGTCAGGAGTTAAATGTTTATCGCCAACCATTTTTAAGGTTCCGACCATGTTGCGAACCTGATGGTACAAAAATGATCGAGCTTCAACAATAAAGTCTATTTCATCGCCGTTTTGAATAATTTCAAGCTTATCTAAAGTTTTGAGCGGTGAAAGCGCCTGACAACCGGCGCCGCGGAAAGAGCTGAAATCGTGGTGCCCTAATAAGTGTTTAGCACCCTCGCGCATTAAATCAACATCAAGCGGAAAACCCACATGCCAAATGCGGTTTTCAAGCAAAACAGTGCGGGCGCGGCGGTTTAATATGCGGTAAATATAACCGCGGCCTGTAGCGGAAAAACGGGCGTGAAAATTAGCGGGAGCCTGCTCAACATTAATTACGGCAACCGGCGCTTGCATATCGCGCAAATTGGCGTTAAAGGCTTCGCGAATTCGGAACAATTCCATATCGGTATTTAAGTCAAAGTGAGCAACCTGCGCTAAGGCATGCACTCCGGCGTCAGTGCGTCCGGCGGCATAAATTTCAGATTTTTGATGGGCAAAATTAAACAGCGCTGTTTCAAGGTATTCTTGCGCGCTTTTGCCTTCTTGCTGTTTTTGCCAACCAACAAGGTTGGTGCCGTCATATTCTATGGTTATTTTGTATCGCATGCCAATATCAATAATCTATTTTGCCCATTATTGCAAGAAAAAAGCCGGAGTAAAACTCCGGCCTTAATTTTTATAAGTTTGAGTTTAAGCAACCAGTTTTAAACCCGATTCTTGTTCGCTCTTAAAAAAACCGAGCTTGCGCTGTATCTCCCAAATAACGCGTAAGGCGTTAAGAGCATTTTCACCGGTAATACGCGGGGTTGCCTCGCCTCTGATACAAGCCATAAAGTGGCTGAGTTCAGCGCTTAACGGCTGGTTGGTAGGAATAAACAACTGTTCAACACTGCCTTTTAAGCCGTAATTCATCCAATCAGGAATGCTTTCTTGGTTTACATACGGCATACGGCCTTGCGAGTGAACGTTAATGCTCTGATTGATAAAGTCCATATCAATGTAGTTAGTGTCGGTGGTAACGGTTAAAGTACGTACGCGGGCTTGAGTAATGCGGCTGGCCGTTAAATTAGCGGTGGCGCCGTTTTCAAATTCAAGCAGAGCGGAAATATAATCTTTGCCTTCCGGTTTGTCAGCGGTTTTAACCGAGCAAGCCTGAACATTAACTACCGGAGATTTTACCAAAGATTGAATAACTTCAACATCGTGAATCATTAAATCCATAGCAACGTCAACATCGGTGATACGACCGCTGGCAGCCGACATACGTTGAGTGGTTAATGAGCGGATTTTAGAAGTGTCGGATAAAATTTTGCTCATTTGTTCAACAGCCGGATTAAAACGTTCAATATGGCCGACCAATAAAGTAACGTTATTCTTTTTAGCGGCATTGATTAAGCGCATACATTCATCTTCAGTGGTGGCAAGCGGTTTTTCAATCAAGCAGTGAATACCATGATTTAAGAAAAATTCGCCGACATCGGCGTGAGTGGTTGAGGTGGTGACCACGCTGACGGCATTTACGCTTTTGGCAACTTCTTCCATAGATGAAAAAGCCTTAATACCAAACATTTTAGCCGCATTTTCAGCTGCTTCCGGAAAAATATCATATACGCCGATAAGTTCGACATTGGGCAGATTTTTATATGTTTTTAAGTGGTTTTTACCCATAACACCGGCGCCGATAACGGCAACTTTAATGGTATCAGTCATTTGAAATCCTTTGTAATTTGCGAAAAACTGAAGTTTTTATAACACATTTTTCGTCAAATTTCTCTTAAAAAGATGTTACATATTGTTACAA
>CALETM010000229.1 GCA_937920765.1 uncultured Alphaproteobacteria bacterium
CCTCTCTATTCGTCGGCAGCGTCAGATGTGTATAAGAGACAGCAACAAAAAAGCGGAAACCAACGGCAACAAATTAGCAACAATAAATAAAAAGAACACTCCGACGCTTTTAGCCGCCGCCGTTTTGTTTATTGTTTGATTAAACATAACTTTTTTAAGCCAATACAGCACAAAAATATTTATTATCAACATTTTAATCATAAGATACGGAAAATACAGTAATGAGTTTCCCAAACAATATAACGGCTCCGTATGCTCTGTTGTAAAAACACAGGCGTAAGTTTGCCCGAAAACATAAGATAATAATGTTAAAAAGACGGCAAAAACTCCGGCTGTTTTTGCAAAAATCACCATTTTATCGGATATAACCCATAGCGGATTTACCACCGCTTTAAGCGCAATATATTTATTATCAGCCATTTTATATCTCCTTAACATCGGTAATGCCGGCAATGTTTCTGATTTTACCGATAATTCCGGTATCATAAAAAGCATAACCGTCCGGAAGTTCCATTCTTAAATCCCAATCGGGAATATCGGGTATAATATATACTTTGTTAGTACCTTTTTTATCGGTTTGTAAAATTTCTTTCAATTGCTTCACCGCGCTGACGCTTCCGACGGTGATAATTAATCCCTTAGCCTGTTCGGCAATTGCATCATCAAGTTTTTTAACCGAATTTATCATCACGCGCGGAGCGGCCTCTTCCGTTTGTTTATCAACAGTAATTTTAACCAAAACCGGATCATCCGAAGATAAAACATTTTCATATTTTACCAATCCGTCAGCAAACAAAAACGCCTCTATGGTTCCTGATGCGTCGGAAAAACCTACAAAAGCATATTTATTGCCTGATTTACTTAACCGTTTATGAAAACTTTCGACACAAACGGCTATATTAGCTTTCAAATTATCTCCGGCCTTTAAGTTTTGCAAAACACTCGTGCAACTTTTAACTCCGAGTTTTTTCGCGCTTTCGGCATAAATATCCAGCGGATGAGCCGATAAATAAAAACCGATTGCCTCCGCCTCATGGCGTAATTTTTCCAAATTTGACCAATCCGGAATTTCCTTTAGTTTAATTTTACTGCACAATTCTTCTGAACCGAATAAAGATTGTTGTTCGCTTTTTTTAGTTTCAGAAGACGCAAAAATATTGCTGACCATAACATCAACATTTTCACAAAGCATTGCTCTGTTTTTTTCCAAACAGTCAAAAGCCCCAGACTTAACCAATTGATACATTTGTTTACGGTTTACGTTTTTAATATCAACGCGGTTGCAAAAATCAGATATGCTTTTAAACGGACCATTGCGGTAACGCTCTTCTACAATTCCTTGCATATATGACGAACCAACGCCTTTAATAGCGCCTAATGCATAACGAATTTTATTGTCTTCAACTCTGAAATCGGCATCTGACAAATTAATATCCGGTTTTAAAATTTCCATTCCGGTCGAGCGGCATTCCGCCACAAAAAACGCCAATTTATCAGTATTGATAATATCCAAATCCATCACCGCGCACATAAATTCAACCGGATAATGGGCTTTAAGATATGCGGTTTGATATGAAATAAGCGAATACGCCGCCGCATGCGACTTGTTAAATCCGTATGAAGCAAATTTTTCCATTTGGTCAAAAATGCTTTTAGCAACATCTTCGCTGATACCGTTGGCAATAGCGCCTTTTGTAAATTTTTCGCGCTGCTTCGGAATTTCTTCGCGTTGTTTTTTACCCATAACTTTACGCAGTTTATCCGCCTCGCCCATGGTATATCCGCCAAGCGCGCGGGCAATATTCATAACCTGTTCCTGATAAACCATAATACCGTATGTTTCATCTAGAATAGGCGCTAAGCTTGGGTGCAAATAAGTAATTTCTTCTTCGCCGTGCTTACGTTTAATATAGGTCGGAATATTATCCATCGGCCCAGGACGATAAAGCGACACAATCGCGATTAAATCTTCAAAACGGTCTGGTTTTATTTGTTTGTGAACATCTTTCATACCTGCCGATTCAAATTGGAACACCGCCGCCGTATCGCCGCGCTGCATCATTTCATAAGTCGGTTTATCATCAAGCGGTATGGAATCCATATCCAAATCAATACCTTTAACTTTTTTTACCCAATCAACCGCTTTTTTAATCACGGTTAAAGTTTTTAAGCCCAAAAAGTCAAATTTAATCAAACCGGTTTCTTCGACATACTTCATATCATACTGCGTAACCGGCATATCCGCTTTCGGATCTTTATAAAGCGGAACCAGCTGGTCAAGAGGCCTATCGCCGATAACCACGCCGGCGGCATGCACGCCGGAATGGCGGTATAACCCTTCAAGTTTCATTGCTATATCAAACAATTTGTTTACTTGCGGGTCATGTTGGCGCATATCTTCAAGTTCAGGCACCTGATCAAGCGCCTCTTGCAATGAAACATTTTTTCCCTGTACCGGATTCGGTATCATTTTTGAAATTTTATCGGCCTGTGTATACGGCATTTGCAAAACTCGCGCCACATCTCTGATAACCGCTTTTGACTGCAGTTTACCATAAGTAATAATTTGCGCCACATGGTCAAAACCATATTTATTTTGCACATACTCAATAGTCTTAAACCTATTTTCCTGACAGAAATCGACGTCAAAATCCGGCATATTTACACGGTCAGGGTTCAAAAATCGTTCAAACAACAAGTCAAGTTTTATCGGGTCAAGTTCGGTAATTTTAAGCGACCACGCCACAATTGAACCGGCGCCGGAACCACGCCCCGGACCCACCGGCACTCCGTGTGTTTTTGACCATCTGATAAAGTCCGACACTATTAAAAAATACCCCGGAAACCCCATGCGTTTAATAACGCTTAATTCATATTCCAAACGGTCATAATATTTTTTATCAATTTCGGCTTTCTGCTCATCAGTCATACCTTCAAAGTAAACATGCTTCTGCATACGTTCGGCCAAACCTTTATGAGCCTCTTCCGTAATATATTCATCTTGAGTCTTGCCGTCCGGACACTCAAAAATAGGCAGCAACGGTTTTACTTTAGTTGAAAGATAATTACATTTTTGCGCAATTTTTACTGTGTTTTCTACCGCTTCCGGCAAATCTTTAAACAATTCCACCATTTCCTCTTCAGACCGCAAGCGGTTATTGGGCGAAAAATGTTTACGCTTATCATTTGCCAAAACCTCACCGGCCGCAATACAAATTAAGGCATCATGAGCTTCATACATACTTTGGTCAAAAAAGAAAACTTCATTGGTGGCAACCAGCGGAATATTGTATTTATAAGCAAAATCAATAAAGCTCTGTTCGGTCTTTTGTTCAGTATCTAAGCCGATTCGCGAAATTTCCATATACAAGCGCTCGCCGAAAATTCCTTGCAGCTTTTGCACCATTTGCTCTGCTTCTTCCGCGCGGTTTTCCAGCAACAAACGCCCGATTGCTCCATCCACACTGCCGGTTAAGGCTATCAAGCCTTCATTATATTTATCTAAGTCAGAATATTTAAGCTGTGGGTCATCGCCATTAGCGGTATTATCCAAATAAAATAACTTCATTAACTTCATGATGTTTTCATAGCCGGTGGAATTCATCACGAGTAAAATAAGTTTATCACGTTCAACCGCTTTGCCTTTGGTGCGCAATAAATCATCAGCATCGGGATTGCGCATAAAAAACGTGCAGCCCAAAATCGGCTTAACCCCTTCTTCCGAGGCATATTTTGAAAAAGCTTTGCCGCCAAACATATTACCGCTGTCGGTAACGGCAATCGCCGGAATATTTTTTTGATGCAAATAATGGATAAGGTCGCCCATTTTAATAGCGCCTTCTGATAATGAATACGCGGTATGCACGCGCAAATGTATAAATTTAGGATTTTGCATTTTTCACCGGCCTTTTAATTTCAGATAGAGTATAAAAATATCTTTTGTTTTTCTCAACTTATTTTTTACAGATATACGT
>CALETM010000230.1 GCA_937920765.1 uncultured Alphaproteobacteria bacterium
TGGATTATCGGGTCAAGCCCGATAATGACAGTATTTGCACTGGGCGCAGTATGGTCGAAATGCTCGGCGTGCTTGCGATTATCGGGGTTTTGTCGGTTGGCGCTATTGCAGGTTACAGTAAAGCAATGATGAAATATAAGCTTAACAAACACGCCGAACAGATGAATACACTTATAAACGCGGTGGCGCGCAACGTACACAGTTTTGACAACATCAAAACCGGAAAAAACTTAACTGAGATTATGGTTAAAATGGGCGAAATTCCGACCGAAATGGTTAAAGGCAACGACAGCGCTTATATTTATGATGTTTTCGGGCAAGCGTGGTCTGTTTTTATCGGCAGCGATTCCAGCCACCCCGTCTATTTATCTACTTATAATGATTGGGGCAACAGCGGCTCATCAGTGCTTAGTTCTAAATCAGCCGACAATTTGGCAATCTGCCGCAATATGCTGATAACAGCCAAAGAAAACAGCGCAAATATTTATTTGTTGGTAACAGCGTCGGGTAAACTTGATAATAACCGTAATGTACAATGGTTGTTTGGCGACAACTCTTGCGGATTCGGAAACACTTGCCTGAAAAATATAACCTTAGATGATATTTACCGCATTTGCACCAGCCATACCGGCGCCAGTGAATCGGTAGTATTTGAAATAGTGTGGCTTCGCTAGAATTTATCTGCCGGTAAGTGCCATAATGCGGTTAAACAAATCTTGTCGGGAAGCTTCCGCTTGAGCTAGTTTTTTCGCAACTTTTTTGGCTTGCTCCGAATCTATTTTAAGAGCGTAAATGCTCTTTTGCAGCATTTCGCCCTTATCTTCAAAATGCACGCCGGAGAGAATAACCTTGCCTTTGCCGTAATTGCGGCCGATAACCGCCGGTTGCCTGCCTGCAAGATTATAACGGGCCAAGACCTCGTTTTCATCGGAATTAAAGGACTCAAAATAAGGTCCGCCGTGATAATGCGCTGTGTATTTGCTGTTATCATTCCAAATAAGCTCAACCGCGGCTGACGAAGCGGCGTTTTTATCGTACGGGCGGATATTAAGCTCTTTATAAAGCGTGCCGATTGCCCTGCCCTCAAGCAAATTAAGCCCGCATTCCGTCACTTTTTTAAGCTCGGGGATATCGGCCTCAAACACCGTATTGCGGCAGGCATAATATGCTCCGGCGCAAATGCCGTAATAAATTCCGCCGTTTTGCACATATTCGCGGATTTTATCATTGCCCAAAACCTGCAACTTGTGGCGATAGGGCGTACCGGCTCCTCCGGGAATAAAAAAGGCAAGCACCTCATCATTAAGCTCGCCGCCGTTAATAATGCCGGCGGCATCCGTAAAGCCGACACTGCAACCGCGCGGTTCAAAGTATTCACGCAAACCGGCGGTTAAAGCGGTTGTGTCGGAACAACCGTAATCCTGATAAATTAAAATTTTAGTCCGCATTATGTAACCTGATTATATATTAAGCATGGCCGGTCGCATTTATAAAGCGTGAAAAATCAATCCCTGCTTCATCAATAGCCCGTTCCCATTTAAATTCATCGGGGGTATTAAACATTATTTCCGGATTAGACGGAACCACTAACCAGCGATTATCCACAATTTCATACTCAAGCTGCTGAGGGTTCCACCCTGCGTAACCCATGGCAATTATATTTTTTTGAGGACCTTTGCCGCTGGCAATATCCGTTAAAATATCCATACTTGAGGAAATGGCCACATTGTTATCAATTTTAAAAGTGCCTGACTTATTATATTCAGGGCTATGTAGCACAAATCCGCGCACTTTTTCAAGCGGCCCGCCCTGATATAAAAAAATTGAATTTAAATCCGCGGCCGGATGCGGCGGCAGCGGCACCGATAAATCAACAAAAGTCGCCCAATCAAGCTTTTTGTTAATTACAAAACCCATGGCGCCTTCTTTACCGTGCGAACATATATAAACCACAGCCTGTTTGAACATATCATCTTCAGCATCAGGCATTGAAACCAAAAATTTGCCGGTTAAAAAATTGTTATTATAAGCCGCCATTTGTTGTATATATCCTAAAATTATATTTGTTTATTCAACTTCTTTATTATCTGTCTCTTATACACATCTGAC
>CALETM010000231.1 GCA_937920765.1 uncultured Alphaproteobacteria bacterium
GCAGCGTCAGATGTGTATAAGAGACAGACAGAGGAAAATATAATGAAAAGATTTTTAACTATGTTGAGTGCTTGTTTGCTGTTTGCCTGTTCGCAAAACGGTGATCCTTTTACCGGTGAATATGTAATGCTCAATGCGCCGGAAGGTGCGGAAATTACTTTGGGTTTTAACGGAAATGACTTTTACGGAGTGGCTGCAATAAATAACTACTTTGGCTCATACACCCGCAAAACTAACGGCGCGATTAAGTTTAATACTATCGGCTCAACCATGATGGCAGGTCCGCGTGATTTAATGGATGCGGAAAGTAAGTATTTAAATAATCTTGAGCGAATTAACAGTTATAAAACCGATGGCGATAAACTTATTTTAAGCGGTAAAGGCCAAACCCTGACTTTTAAGCGGAAGCAATAATAACGGCATTAAAATTCAACCACCAATCTGGTTTCGCGTTTTTTTGCGCGCTGTTGCAAATAGCGTCTATGTCGCCGACGGTTAAATCTTTTAAGCATTTCAGGCCTGGTGCGCAGATTTTATTGCCGTAAACACTCCCTTCAATGCCTTCGCCTTGCTCATCATTATGATAAAAGAAAGCACTAACGACATCATCTTGCCGCGGAATTAACAAATATTGATACATATTGCGGCAGGCGTCAATTAAATCAGGTGACGAGGAGTGTTGCTCGTCAGAATTTGAAAGTTGCAGATAGAGCATAATTGCAGTTTTTTTAAAGGATCGTAGTTCTGAGCGGTGCTTTAAAATATCATAAGCATACACCTTGTCGTTTGGCAATTTCATGCCATCGGGCAGTTCTCCCATTTTATATATAATCGGGTATAAAGTTTGAAATGAGGATTCAGGGGATAGTTTAATAAATTCTTCCCGATGAATGGCAATAGTACCAAACAGTTGGTTATATTGATCAACCATTTTGTTAAGCTTGTACTTCATCATCGCCTTGCTGTAACCGGCAATCGCCCCAACGCTTAAGACTCCAATGATTGCCAGAACGCCGAGCATCTCGACCATAC
The DNA here is from genome assembly GCA_937920765.1 of uncultured Alphaproteobacteria bacterium. Classification (GTDB taxonomy): domain Bacteria; phylum Pseudomonadota; class Alphaproteobacteria; order RF32; family CAG-239; genus CAAFZY01. The sequence goes on from CALETM010000231.1 coordinate 1,033, forward strand.
TTCTTCCGGTGCTCGCGCTCTTTCCTAAAGTGTCACACTCCGGCTTGACCGGAGTGTCCAGGTCCAAACAATTAGCAAATTTGTTCCACCTGGATATTCGGGTCAAGCCCGAATATGACAATATGCGGTGTAAAATGCGGCTAAAATATGATTTCATAGCTAAAATCTCCTCAAATTGTTGCATTTAAGAAGATTTTAGCTCGCGTTTTTTTTTTGCAATATTTACGAGTCTGTGCTGTGTATAAGTTGTATTTAAAAACGCTTGACAAAATTCATCAGCGGAACTTAAACTATAAAATATAATTTTAATTTTTTTGCTATGTATAATGATGAAGAATACGTACTGGCTAAAAAGCTCTGTACGGCAGTTGCCGCAAACAATCTGCGGCGCGTTGAAAAATTATTAAAACAAGGTGCAAACCCGAATATTCTGGTTGAAAAATGCACAAATCCTTATTGCGCGGTACCGGCGATTGCTGTTCCCGCACTCGGGTTTGTTAATGAACCTAACGGCTGTATGCTTATGCTTTTGCGTAAATATGGCGCCATCTCACTTGCGGAATACGTTGATGAAAAGTTTCCGCTTAAGTAACATTCGGTGAGCTTGCATAATTTAAAGGGCTGATTTTTATCAGCCCTTTTGCTATAAATGCACCATCGTTATTGCAACGGAGGAATATTAAGTTGAGCAATACTTCCGGGACGAATTTTTACGCTGGAATAACGCATATTGCCGGTTTCAATCACAAAGCGCTGTCTGCCGGTTAGCTGTGCCGCCCAATCATAAAAATCACGACCGTTTAAGTCTTGCCGCTGTGGGTTCATAATATACAAAACGCAGCCTTGGGTGCGCTCTGCCAAACCGCATCTGGCGCGCCCGTTCGGAACTTCCGGATTAACAACAACGCCTTGCAGACCGTTATGGACAACTTGTTCAGATGAAAAAAACAGCTTGCCCATAAACATACCGATAATCAGGCATACAAAGGCCACAATTAACACTTTTTTATTATCGGTTTTGCCCATAATAACATTGTCAGACCCCTGATAAACAAATTCATCTTCATCGGTAACATAATTATTATAAGGGTTTTGCTGAATATCTAAATTTGTCGGCGCAAACTGGTTTATGGTTTGTGATTGAGCTGGACGGTCGCTTGCTCTAATTAAGCCGCCGTTAGCTGCCGGCATTGGAGCGCGGTGTTCTGGATATGCCTCAGTCGGTGACGGTTTGTTTATAGCAATATCGTTGTTTACAGCCGGTGAAGTCGGAGTATTTATCGGACCGGTATGAAATTTCGGACGCTTAATTTTGCGTAGCCGCGGGCGGTTTTCAAAATCTGTCGCGTTAGCGTTGTTGCTGTCTCTTATACACATCTCCGAGCCCACGAGACGCTACGCTATCTCGT
>CALETM010000232.1 GCA_937920765.1 uncultured Alphaproteobacteria bacterium
ATTTACGAGTCCGTGCTGTGCATAAGTTGTATTTAACGGCTGCGGTTATTTTGGGCTATTTGCAAAATAAGTGATTTTTGAGTCGTTTGTTTAGGTGCTTTGTATAAATTATGCGATGCGTTATATTCATCTATTACTTTTTGCACCATGGGTTGCGGAGTCACTTCACGATTGGCAACAGCCGCTGAAAAATCATGAAGTTTGCCGTCAATCGGTAAAGTTAAGCATACTTTTATACGGCGGTCAATTTCAGCCGAATCGGACACTTCGGGTAAAATAATGTTCTTTTTTTCTGCTTTTTTAATGTAGTTTTCTACCTCAATTAAGCTGGTATAGGCATAATTACGTTTTTCCATTTTCATCCAGCGGTTAAAAATGGCGTTTATCATTACGTTATATTCATTTTGACGGGCGGAGGCTGTCGAATCGGCAGGGTTAATTTGTCCATCTTGAATTGCTTTTACATAAGCGTCTTTGATGTGAAATTCATTAATGTTTCCGGTTTTTAAGTAGCGTTCGCGCTCGTAAACGCAACGTCCTAATTCGGCGCCGATTTCATTGTACTGCCCAAGCGCCGCTAAATCAGAAAGGCTTAAGGCGCCGACATTGATAAGGGTTTTGTTGCCGTAAGGATTTTGTTCAGGAATTTTGGGAGCCGCATCGTTGATTTTTTTATGGAATGGCGTTGATTTAATGTCTTGGGCATGAAATGCCTGATGGGTAAGTTCGTGTGCTTTAACGCCGTTTACGTATTGTTCCATATTAAAATCATCAAAACGTTTAATCCATGACGAATCGGATTTATTTGCGCCGGTATAGTCAGTTATAAAATATTTAATTTCAACCTTGTTTTTTTCAGGCAAATATTGACCGAGGCAAATGCGGTTGCGGGCGTTGTGTTTATCAATGTGTAAAGTGTCTGATGTAAAATAATCAGTCATTTCAATATATTCGCTGAAAGTTTTGGCTCTGCCTTCTTTGAATGCTTTGATAAAATTGTCGTTTTGTACGGTGTTATTAATCAGTTTTTGGTCAGCGTTGATAGCGGTAGTTAAAACGAGTCCGGTAACGGCGCCTAAAAATGCGCGTTTTAATTTGGCAGAACGTTTGGCTTTTTTTTGCATTTTTGCTTCCTTTTTTATTTATATGGCGGAGTATAACACAAGTTGTTAAAAAACAATATACTTTTTTTACAGAAAATTCAGCAAAAAAATAACAGTCAAACAAGGCGATAATAAAAAAATTAAAAAAATTGAAAATTTTGCTTGA
>CALETM010000233.1 GCA_937920765.1 uncultured Alphaproteobacteria bacterium
CGGAGATGTGTATAAGAGACAGGACGTTACTTTGCCGATTCGCCCTGAAGTTCAGGGACGTATTCACCCTGTTTCCAAAATTTATGAAGAAGTTGTTGCTATTTTCGGCCAAATGGGTTTTGAAGTGGCTGAAGGTCCGGATATTGAAGACCAGTTTCATAACTTTAACGCCCTTAATATGCCGGCCAACCACCCTGCCCGCCAAATGCAGGATACTTTCTATCTTCCGCACGATGCCAATGAAGCGTTTGATATGGATAAATCGTATGTTATCCGCACGCACACTTCCGGTATGCAGATTCGCACCATGGAAAACAAAAAGCCGCCGATTCGCATTATTGCTCCGGGGCGCACTTATCGTTCTGACTATGACGCCACCCACACCCCGATGTTTCATCAGGTAGAAGGCTTGGTTATTGATAAAACTACCACCATGGCCAACTTAAAAGGCTGCTTGTATGACTTTGTTAAAGCCTTTTTTGAACTTGATGAAATTCCGGTTCGTTACCGCCCGTCATACTTTCCGTTTACCGAGCCTTCCGCCGAACTTGACATCGGCTGCTTAAAAACCAAAAACGAGCTTAAAATCGGCGCCGGTAATGATTGGCTTGAAATTTTAGGTTGCGGTATGGTTCACCCCAACGTATTAAAAGCCGGCGGCATAGACCCTGATGAATATCAAGGATTCGCATTCGGCGTCGGCATTGACCGCCTTGCCATGCTTAAATACGGCATTCCGGATTTACGCACGTTTTTTGAATCTGACGTTCGTTGGTTAAAAAATTATGGTTTTGCGCCGCTTGACTTTTCATCTATGACCGGCGGATTAAGCAATAACGGAGGATTAACACGATGAAATTTACTTTATCATGGCTTAAAGAGCATCTTGACACCGCTGCCGATGTCAACACCATTGCCGAAACCTTAACCAAAATCGGGCTTGAGGTTGAAGAAGTTATCAATCCGGCAGAACATTTGCATGGCTTTATCACTGCTCGTGCCGAAAATGTTGCCATGCACCCCGATTCGGATCATCTGCATGTATTAACCGTCAACACCGGTTCTGAAAAATTGCAGGTGGTTTGCGGCGCTCCTAACATGAAAGAAGGTTTAATCGGTATTTTTGCGCCGGTCGGAACCTTAATTCCGTGCTATAACGAAGTTTTAAAAGTCGGCAAAATCCGCGGTGTTGAAAGCTTTGGCATGATGTGCTCCGAAAAAGAGCTCGGCGTTGGCGAAGACCACACCGGAATTATTGAGCTTCCGGCAAACACCGCTTTAGGACTGCCTGCCGAACAAGTTCTTAACATTGATCCGGTTATTGAGGTTTCAATCACCCCTAACCGCGCCGAATGTTTAGGCGTGCGCGGCATTGCGCGTGATTTGGCGGCCGCCGGATTAGGCACCTTAAAACCGCTTAAAATCCATGAAGTTAAAGGCTCGTATAAAAGCCCTGTTGCCGTTAAGGTTGAATGCCCTGACGCCTGCCCGACTTATACCGGACGTTACATTAAAGGCGTAAACAACAAGGCGCAAACTCCTAAATGGATGAAAGACCGCTTAACCGCAATTGGTTTGCGCTCAATCTCGCCGCTTGTTGATATTACCAACTACATCAACTATGACTTAGCGCGCCCGTTGCACGTTTTTGACGCCGACAAACTCTGCGGCAACATCACGGTCAGAATGTGCCATGACGGCGAAAAATTCACCTCATTGGAAGAAAAAGAATACACTCTTGACAATCAATCATTAGGTATTTGCGATGATGCCGGCATTCAGTGCTTGGGCGGCATTATGGGCGGCGCTGAAAAAGGCTGCTCGCCTGAAACCACCAACGTATTTTTAGAATGCGCATTGTTCAAACCCGAATGCATTGCCCGTACCGGACGTAAATTTGCCATTGAGTCCGATTCGCGCTACCGCTATGAACGTTGGGTTGACCCTAAATCAAACATTTCCGGCTCTGATTACGCCACACAGATGATTTTAGACATTTGCGGCGGCGAAGCTTCTGAAATTGAAATTTGCGGCTCTGAAGATGTTAAAGAGCGGGTTGCTTATATCCGTCCGTCACGGCTTAAAAACTTTATCGGACTTGATGTTTCCGCTGAAAAAATCACTGAAATTTTAAATCATCTCGGTTTCAAAACCTCAAACGAAGGCGATAAAATTAAAGCCGTTTCGCCAACCTGGCGCGGCGATATTGAAGGCGAGCATGACTTGGTTGAAGAAGTTGTCCGCATGATTGGACTTGATGAAATTCCGGCGGAAAGCCTGCCGCATGACAAATTCCCCAAACAGGTTTTAACTCCGCGGCAAATGAACATCGTTACCGTTAAACATGAGCTTGCCTCGCGCGGCATGTATGAAACCGTAACTTGGAGCTTTACCGATTCGGAAATTGCCGGCAACTTCCACAAAAACAATCAGCCTGAAAAAATTTTGTTGCAAAACCCAATTGCGGCTGACTTAAATGAAATGCGCCCGTCATTACTGCCTAACCTGTTGCTCGGCGCCAAAAACAACATTGCCCGCGGCTACGGCAATATATCAATTTTTGAGGTCGGACCCGAATTTTTCGGCCGTCACCCCAATGAGCAAATGACGGTTGCCGCCGGCATCAGAATCGGCTTAACCGGCAAAAAAGATTGGTCTGGCGCTTCTCGCGGTTTTGATGTTTTTGATGTTAAAGCCGATGCGATTGCCGCTATTGCCGCCGCCAAAGGTCCGTTTGAAAACCCGCAGATTACTACCGACGCTCCGGCTTATTATCACCCCGGACGCAGCGGCGCTTTGCGTTTGGGCAAAAATGTTTTGGCATACTTTGGCGAATTACACCCTGCCGTTACCAAAAAACTGGGCATAAAAGGCCGAGTAATGGCGTTTGAAGTATATCTTGACAACATTCCGCTGCCGCGCGGCGGTCATGACAAAGCCAAAAAGAAATTGGAACTTTCGCAATTTCAACCGGTAGATAAAGATTTGGCATTTGTGGTCAATAAAGACGTTACCGCCGCCAATATTTTAGCCGCGGCTAAAAATGCCGACCGCAATTATATCAGCGATGTGCGGATTTTTGATATTTACGAAGGCGAAAATCTTCCGGCTGATAAAAAATCGGTGGCTTTGAGCGTTACTTTCCAACCCAAAGAACAAACCTTTACCGATAAAGATATTGAAAATCTGATGAATAAAGTTATTAACGAAGTCGGCAAAAAAACCGGCGGCGAATTAAGAAATTAAGGAAAAGATTATGGCACTTAAAATAAACCGAAAAACCAACTATCCCGAATGGTATCAGGCCGTTGTGGCCGAAGCCGACATGGCGGAAAACTCCGTTTCTCCGGGGTGCATGGTCATCAAACCGTGGGGATACGGCATTTGGGATTGCATCCGTGAAGCTTTTGACTGCGAGTTTAAAGCAACCGGACATGAAAACGCTTATTTCCCGCTGTTTATTCCGCTCTCCTTCTTCCAAAAAGAGGCTGAGCACGTTGAAGGATTTGCCAAAGAAATGGCGGTTGTAACTCACTCGCGTTTAACCATGAAAGACGGCAAATTAACCCCCGATTCGGAACTTGACGAACCGTTAATCGTACGCCCGACCAGCGAAACCATTATTGCCGATTCGTTTTCAAAATGGATTAAATCATACCGCGACCTGCCGGTTTTGATTAATCAGTGGGCAAACGTGGTGCGTTGGGAAATGCGCCCGCGTCTGTTTTTACGCACGCGTGAATTTTTGTGGCAGGAAGGACACACCGCCCACGCCACCGCGCAAGAGGCAGAAGCTGAAACCAAACAGATGCTTGAAGTTTACCGCAAAGTTGCGGAAGATATTTTAGCCATGCCGGTTATTGCCGGTCGCAAGCCCGAACATGAAAAATTCCCCGGCGCGATTGACACCTACTGCATTGAAGCGATGATGCAGGACGGCAAAGCCCTACAAGCCGGAACCTCGCACTTTTTAGGGCAGAATTTTGCCAAATCCGCCAACATTACCTTTATCAACAAAGACAACAAACCGGAATACGCATATACCACTTCATGGGGCGTTTCCACCCGCTTAATCGGCGGTGTTATCATGACCCACGCCGATGATGAAGGCATGGTTGTTCCACCTGCCATTGCGCCGTATCAGGTTGTTATTGTTCCGGTAATCAAAAAGCCGGAAGATGAAGAAAAAGTTATGGATTATATCAACAGCTTAACACAACAGTTAAGCAAGCAAACCGCCTTTGGCAAAAATATCAGAATTAAAACCGACAAACGCAACAAGTCAAGCGTTGACAAGTTTTGGGAATGGACCCGCAAAGGCGCTCCGGTTATTTGTGAAATAGGTCCGCGTGATGTTGAATCAGGCGGCATGATGATTCGCG
>CALETM010000234.1 GCA_937920765.1 uncultured Alphaproteobacteria bacterium
CCGACGCCTTTTGCACCGGGGACTTCAACTTCAAGTCTGTCTACCAGCAAAAACGGATAGCGATGCGGCAACATTTTCATAATTTCTTCAATGTGATATACTTTTACATCTGACATTGTTATTTCCTTACAATTTTAAAATTATACCGAACAAAACACAATTTTAATGCATTTGCAAGTTATTTTTTGCTGTTACGTTGCAAAAACGCCACTTGACGCATAAAATCTTTAAACGGAACAGTCGGCGAACCCATTACCACCGCCCCCGGTTCAATATCACGCATAACACCGGATTGTGCGGCAATTTGGGCGCCGGTTCCAACCATCAAATGGTCGGCAAAACCGCTCTGTCCGCCGCAAACCACATAATCGCCGAATGTGCAACTGCCGGCAATGCCGGTTTGAGATACAATAACACAGCCGCGCCCCAATTTGTCATTATGCGCAATCTGCACCAAATTATCAATGCGGCAACCGTCGCCGATTATGGTATCATCAAGCGCGCCGCGGTCAATGCAAGCGCCGGCACCGACTTCAACATCATTGCCGATAATAACTCTACCGAGTTGCGGAATACGCACATGCTTACCGGCAACCATGTTAAACCCAAAGCCGTCGGATCCGATACTGGCGCCGTTATAAATATAGCAATCGTTACCCATAATACAATATGAAACATACGCACCAGCGCCAATCCGGCAACCGTTGCCGATTTGGCAACTGCGGCAAATAACCGCGCCGGCTTCAATGCGGCAATTATCGCCGATTATAACGTTTTCTTCAATTACGGCATGCGGTCCGACATAGCAGTTTTTGCCGATTTTAGCGCTGGCATGAATAACGGCGCCGGCATCAATGCCGCTTTCCGGCGCGTATTCGGCATAAAAAGCCTGATTTAATTTCAAAAATGCCAACTTAGGGTCAGGAGAAATCAAAACAATAACATCATGCGGAATCCAACTTTGCAAATCTTCATTGGTAATGCAGGCTTTGGCTTTAATATTGACGGCTTTTTCTTTGGCCTTACGGTCGTAAAAAAAGCAAATTTCGTCAGCGCCGGCCTTTTCCATAGTGGAAATATCTTTTACGGTTTCAGCGCTTTTGGCCGCGTTTATAAGCTCCGCTCCGGTAATTTCGGCAATTTGAGCCAAAGTAAACGGACCGTTGTTTTTATAAAAATTTTTATCTATCATGTTTTACTCCAATGTTTTACAAACTGGTACCAAAATTCAAGCGGAACACTTCGGTTTTATCGTAATCTTCTTTCATTACGGGGAAGCCGAAGTCTACATCTATTTTACCCATCGGCGAAAGCCATTCAAAGCCGAAGCCCACAGACGCGCGCGGCTTAGACGAATATTCAACCAACGCGGTATTAATATCATCAGGCTTACCAATCATACCGATATCAAAGAAGGTACGCCCGCGAATGCCAACTTCATCAAGCCCGATGGGGAAAGCAAGCTCCGTTCCGCCGTAAGCGACCCAATTGCCGCCAAGCGAATCGTCGGTAGATTTATCTCGAGCGCCGATACCGCCAAATTCAAAGCCGCGCAAGGTGTTGCCGCCCAAATAATAACGCTCTGACAAGCGAACTTCTTCGCCGCCGTAACCGACCGCATAACCGCCGTTGGCATAAAACTTAAAAGTCCAATAATCGGCTAAAGTTAAAAACTTGTATGCTTTAACATCAAATTTTAAGTATTTTTCGTCACCGCCAAGTCCGGAAACATCGTTGCCGAATGACAAGTAATAACCGTTTTTAGTGCTGACTGCGCTGTCGCGTTTATCGTAAATTAATGTTTGGCCAAGCTCTGAAGAGGTGCTCTTGCCTTTTTCTTTTTTAATATAATATGAGGCGGAATCTTTTACATTTTTAATTTCATTTTGCCGTAAAGTGTAACGAACGACCTGATATAAGTCATCAGTATAATTCCAACCTAAACGACCACGTCCGCCAATGCTTGAATTGGTGTATGAGCTTTCGTCCTGATAACTTTCGTCATTATAAAAGATATCCGTACCGGCACTTAAACGACGCCCCAAGAAATACGGTTCGGTGAAGCTGACCGAATAATCGTTTGAACGTTCCGAAACACTGGCGTCAACGCTTAAGCGCTGACCTTTGCCTTGAAAGTTGTTTTCGGTTACGCCGGCTTGCACCAATGCGCCGTCAACGGTTGAATAGCCAATGCCGATATTGAAATATCCGGTTGATTTTTCTTCAACATTAACATCAATATCAGCTTTGCTGGCATTAACCGGCACCGACTGAATATCTACTTTGCTAAAATAATTCAAGTTTTCAATATTGCGGCGAGAATCTTTAATTTTTGAAACATTAAACGCATCGCCTTCATCTAAACGAAACTCGCGGCGGATAACTTCATCTAAGGTTCTGGTGTTGCCGGAAATATTAATGCGGTTTACAAAAACGCGCTCGCCTTCTTTAATTTTAAATGTAACGGCAATGGTTGAATTTTCGGCGTCGCGGCTCAAAATCGGCTCAACATCAACAAAAACAAAGCCTTTTTTGCCAAGCTCATCGGTAATGCCTGAAACTGACTTTTCAATTTGCGCCGAATTATACCAATCGCCGGCCTTAAAGGTAATTTCTTTTTTAAGCAAATTAAGCGGAACTTCCGAAATGGCAGATTCAACATCAACATTGCTTATTTTATAACGCAAGCCTTCTTCTATTGTAAAGTTTAAGATAAATGACTTTTTATTGGGCGCCAACTCCGCAATTGCAGAAACTACTCTGAAATCGGCATAGCCGCGCTGATTATAAAACTGGCGCAAAAGTTCTTTATCGTAATTCATTTTTTCAGCGTCATAATTTTCAGAGCTTGAAAAAATACGATACCAGCGGCTTTCCTTACTCATTAAAACTTCTTGCAAATCAGGCGATGAATAGTGGGTATTGCCAAAAAAGTTAATCTTGGCAATTTTGGCTTCAGGACCTTCATCAATTTCAAAAATCAAATCGACCCTGTTTTCATCGCGTTTAATTATTTTCGGCTCAACTTCAACCGCATAGCGCCCTGCTCTTTTATAAACATCTAAAATACGCTGCACATCTTGCTGAACTTTGGCTTTACTGTAAATGCTGTTAGGGGAGCTCTGAACTTCGGTTTCCAAAACTTTATCATCAAGTTTTTTGTTACCGTCAAAAGCACGCTGACCGATAATCGGATTTTCTTCAACCTTAATGGTGAGCAGTCCGTCATTATCGGTTTCCATTTTTATATCTGAAAACAAACCGGTGGCATATAGATTTTTAAATGCCGCGTCTAATGCGTCTTGCGAAACATTGCTCCCTTGTTTAAGACTCAAATATGAGAGCACGGTTTCTTTTTCAACCCGTTGTAAGCCTTCAACCTCAACGGCGCGCAAATAAAAGTCGGCAGCCTCAGCCTCAAAACTTAAAGCACAAAGCGTCAATAAAGTTACCATCAATATTTTTTTCATGTACTTTTCCTTGTTTTTAATTAAACCAGCGATTTACCAAATGCACAATATCGTTCCAAGTGGCAAAAATCATTAAAGCCAGCAACAGCGCAAGACCGGCTTTGAATAAATATTCTTTTACTTTTTCGTTTACCTCGCGTCCGGTAACAATCTCTATTAAAAAGAACACCACATGCCCGCCGTCAAGCACCGGAATCGGAAATAAATTAATCAATCCCAAATTTACCGATAAAAGCGCCATAAACACTATAAATTCAACAAAACTGTGAGTTTTGCTGATGTCTCCGGTCATTTCGGCAATGCGGATAACCCCGCCGACATCTTCACTGCCGCGTTTGCCGGTAATCATTTGACCGACACCGCGCAAAGTGGTAACGGTAACGTCCCAAACCTCATTGGCGCCCATAACCACCGCCTGAGGCAACGAAACTCTTTCATGAGAAATTTCAACCGCGGAAACCGATTTAACTCCAAGCATAAACTGTTTGCCGGCAGTGCCTTCTTCATCGTCTACGGAAAGTTCGGTAAGCGAAAAAGCAAATGTAAGCATATCATCACCGCGCTTAACTTCAAGTTTAACCTCATGGTCGGCTGCCATGGCAACTTCACGCGAAATATCGGCAAAAGAGTTTATTTGCTCGCCATTAATGCTGATAATACGGTCACCCGCAACAATTCCGGCCTGTTCTGCCGCACCCGACGGTATCACTTCGCCGACAATCGGCGGAACGGTAATTTTGCCGAACGCAAAAAACAATCCGGCATAAAGCAAAATGGCAAACAGATAATTAAACCCCGGTCCGGCAACAACAATTGCCAGTTTTTTAAATGGATTTTGAAACGGGAAGGCTTTTTTCTTTTCTTCTTCGGTTAATTCTTGCGCCGTGCCGTCCGTGGTGCTTGAAGAGGCATCGGCATCACCCAAAAATTGGCAATATCCGCCCAGCGGAATTGCCGAAATTTTCCAGTAAGTGCCTTTTTTATCTTTACGCCCCCACAGCTCTTTGCCAAAGCCGATTGAAAATGCACTTACCTGCACTCCGACCATTCTGGCAACCAAAAAGTGACCAAACTCGTGAACAAAAACCAAAATGCCGAGTAAAATTAAAAACGGCACCACATAATAAATTATATTAAGCAGCCAATCCATAATCAATCACCTTACAAACTAATAACGCAGCACATATGCAAACAACAAATACACAAAAGGTGCCGCAAAAATCAAGCCGTCAACACGATCAAACACGCCGCCGTGTCCCGGAATAAGATTGCTGGAATCTTTTAAGTCCAAGTGACGTTTGATAGCCGATTCAATCAAATCGCCGATTTGCGAAAATCCGGCAACCACACCGCCGAGACCGGCGTAAAAAATTTGAAATTGATATTCGCTTCTGACCACACCGGCAAATGACAATACATAAAAGTACAGCATACTTACGGCAACCGCAAGCATAATACCGCCAATCAAACCGGACCATGTTTTATTCGGGCTGATTTTCGGGGCGAGTTTCGGACCTTTCAGATTACTGCCGACAATATATCCGCCGACATCCATGGACCAAACCATTAAGAAAAACCACAAGGTCATATAACTGTCTCTTATACACATCTCCGAGCCCACGAGACG
>CALETM010000235.1 GCA_937920765.1 uncultured Alphaproteobacteria bacterium
AGTTAATTGGCATAAATTCCGCTCAACTGAAATAAGAAGGAACAGAAAAATGAAATGCTATAGCTCTTTAAAATCTAAAAAAACTCGTGACAAGGACTGCAAGTTGGTTCGCCGCAAAGGTCGTGTTTACGTTATTAACAAGAAAAACCCGAAAATGAAATGCCGTCAAGGCTAATTAAGGCTTTTTTGTTAGCTCTTTTGTTTTGTTAGATATGAAATACCCGCTGTTTTAAGGCGGGTTTTTTGTTGCTGATTATGTATGCTTATTGTTAAAACTCCCCTGAACCGATTGGCGCAGGGGAGTTAGGTGATAAAACTTATTTTTTTTATGATAAAGATTTCAGCAAGAGGGATAAGTTGGTCATAAAGAGCTTTACCGAGATGGCAAGCAGAATAATGCCGAACAGTTTTTGAATAATGTAAATAAACCCAGGGGCTAAAAGCTTTTCAAATTTATTGGTCAAGGTAATGATAATGTATACAACCAACATATTGGCAAGCACGGCGAGCATTACGTTAATATCATGATACTGCGAACGAATGGAGAGCAGGGTAGTTAGCGAGCCGGCGCCGACGATTAACGGGAATACAATCGGGGTAATGGTGGCGTCTTTAGGCAGGTTGGGGCTGTCACGGAAGATTTTAATATCCAAAATCATTTCAAGCGCGATAACAAACAAAATCATGGAACCGGCCACCGCAAATGAAGATAAATCAAGCCCGAACAGCTGTAAAAAAGCATCGCCGACATAAAAGAAACCGACAAATATTACAAGCGAGATAATGCTTGCTTTAGTGGCGCTGACGGTTTTGCCTTTATTTTTTAAGTCAATGATAATCGGGGTGGAGCCGGTAATATCAATAATGGCGAACAATACCAAAAACACGCTGAAAAATTCGCGCAAATTAAATAAACTTAGTGATAACATTGTTTTTCCTTATATAAAAGTTACTGAATACCGGTGTTTTTAACATGCTAAATATTTCCTGTCTCTTATACACATCTGACGCTGCCGACGAA
>CALETM010000236.1 GCA_937920765.1 uncultured Alphaproteobacteria bacterium
ATCCATTCAACAACGTTTACAGCTATGACTTCCAGAAAGCAATTTATGTTGACGCTGACGGCTATTATACCGTTACGTTCGACTTTGCCAACTGGAACATCAGCGAGGCTGGTTCCAATGTATCGCAGCAGGCTTCGGAGACTACACAGAATGGCGTTACTTATCTGGTATACGATTATACCAATAAGATTAACACCAACTACGTTATCTCTAACGATAGCTACAAGGCTTCTGCTTCCGCAGCTGCTAAGATTGCTATTAAAAAGCCGATTGAGCCGATTATTCCTGAGGAGTGGGGCAAAATTATCGGCATGGGCGTTTCTGCAGTTCCGGCTGATCAAGTAGGAGGGCATTATGCACAGTTGTGCTTTACCCTTCGTACGGATAAAGGCGCGGTTGCGGTTATAGCTCCGATGTCGCAGACTGTTCCTACCAAGGAGCAGATTCTTAGCGGCTACTTTGTCAAGGGTAACTTCGGATCCGAGTACAATTCCGGTTATTATACAACGTCTGCAAATCGCGGTAGTTATACTGAAGGTAAGTGGGCGCCGGCTATTGCTAAAGATTTGACTGACAGAATTGCGTACTACAAGGATAACACCTGCGTGCGTAACGTTAGAAACACTTCTTTGGTAATATGGAATTGGAGAAACGGTAATATTTCAACAGTTGTTGAAGGTTATAACTTCTCTGTTTCTAATGGTACTTTAACCATTACCTACAACGGCAAGGTTGTCATGAGATTGCGCTAGGCTGTATTTTTTTACTCAATGCTTTTTGTTTTAGTGTTGAGGTTTGATATTTTTTTGTGAAATTTTTTAAAACCATATGTTATGGAAGAAAAAATAAGATCTCCCGATAACTAAATGTTATCGGTGTAAATCATAACTATAAACGGCGTCCTCTTTGGGCGTCGTTTTCTTTTTGCCTAAAACATAAATCGGTCTTGCAATTTTTAATATAAGCCGTTATAGTGTAAAAAATTTTGATTTTGACTAACGGAAAGGTAACCACTTTAATGCTTACAGCAAAAAATAATGTTGCAACCATGCATGCCGAACTTTTGGCAAAAGTTGCAGAAAGCTTTGTTAAAAATAATTTTGCCGATATTGATAATCTGCCGCAAATTTTAGTTCCCGATAATGCGCGCCCGTTGCGCGGGTCGCTTGCCAAAGACCGTCAGGTTATTAAAGAACATATCGTGGCGGTTTTAGGTTTTACCCCTGAAAAAGAAGATTTATCCCGCCCGTTGGCAGAATTTGCTAAAGAGGCTTTAACCCGCAATGCCGCGCCGGTGGCAACCGTTTCGGTTTTGCCGTCCGCCTGCGCCGCTTGTATGAAAACTCAATTTACGGTTACCGATATGTGCCGCGGATGCATTGCACGTCCGTGTGAAGTTAATTGCCCTAAAAAGACTATAACAGTTGAAGATAAAGCTTTTATCAATCAAGAAAATTGCATTAAATGCGGCATGTGCGCCAACGTGTGTCCGTACGGTGCCATTAATAAAGCTCCGGTTCCGTGTGAAGACGCTTGTCCGGTCGGAGCAATCACCAAAGATGAAAACGGCTTTGAACACATTGATTACAACAAATGTATTTCATGCGGAAAGTGCATCAAATCTTGTCCGTTCGGCGCCATTGTGTACAATTCGCAAATAACCGACGTGTTAAACCAAATTAAACGCGCGCAAAAGCCGGTTGTCGCCATGTTGGCTCCGGCGGTTATCGGTCAGTTCGGCACAGATGCCGCCAAAATTATCACAGCCTTAAAACAGCTTGGCTTTGCCGATGTGGTGGAAGTTGCCGAGGGCGCTGACGTTACCACCTTAAACGAGGCTAAAGAATTTATTGAGCGTATGGAAGAAGGCCACCCGTTTATGACAACTTCCTGCTGTCCGGCATGGTATAAAGCGACTCAAACCCACATTCCTGAAATTGCACCGTATGTTTCAAGCACCAAACCCCCGATGTATTACATTGCCGAGTTGGTTAAAAAACAAAATCCGGAATGTGTCAGCGTATTTGTCGGTCCGTGCTTGGCTAAGCGTATTGAAGCAGAGGGAGATAAAGACGTTGATTATGTTTTGGTGTTTGATGAAATTGCCGCTATGTTAGCCGCTGCGGGCATTAATGTTGCAACATGTGAAAATTCTGCTTTTGCCAAAGTTTCATCGGCGCAAGGTCGTATCTTTCCGGTCAGCGGCGGTGTTGCCGGCGCGGTTGCTCATATTGTCGGTGATAGCGCTGTTTGCAAACCCGAACCGATTAACGGCTTAAACAAAGACGCCTTCAAAAAGCTTAAAATGTATGCCGCTAAAAAAAGCGCCGGCGAATTTAACTTGATTGAAGTTATGTGTTGTGAGGGCGGTTGCGTCGGTGGTCCGGGGTGCGTGGTTATGCCTAAAAAAGCCGAAATTATGGTCAATAACTATGTTAAAACCAGTCCTGATTTGAAAGATTTGCAGAAAGATAAATAAAATGCAAGCGCTTTCATCTGAGCAAATAGCCGCAATTGTCGGCTCTGATTCTAAGGTTGCGCCGGCAGTTATTACCGGCGTTTCAACCGATAGCCGCAAATGCGGACAGCATGATGTGTTTATTGCCATCTCCGGCGAAAAATTTGACGGTCATGATTTTGTACCTGACGTTATTGCCGCGGGGTGCCCGCTTGTGATTGTAAATCGTTTGCTTCCGGATGTTCTGCCTGAAAAGCAAATTGTGGTGACGGACACCTTAATCGCTTATGGCAAAATAGGCGCTTATAACCGCTCATTATTTAAAGGAAAAGTTATCGGCTTAACCGGCAGCGCCGGCAAAACCACCACCAAAGAAGAGCTTAAATTTGCTTTGACTGAGTTCGGCAAAGTTTATGCCACCGTTGGCAATCACAACAATTTTATCGGGGTGCCCGAAAGTTTGTGCAATATGGATTTAACGGCTGATTTTGCCGTTATTGAAATGGGCATGAGCTCCAAAGGCGAAATCTCGCGATTAACTTCATTTGTTAAGCCCGATATTGCCATTATCACCAACGTGTACCCGATGCATATTGAGTTTTTTAAAAATCTGCAAGGCATTGCCGAGGCTAAGGCGGAAATTTTTGAGGGCTTGCCGCCAAAGGGCGGAATTGCCATTATTAACGCCGATACAAACTATGCCGATATTCTGGAGCAAAAAGCCGCCGCGCATAACGCCGAAATTGTTAAGTTCGGACAAAATCATCAGCCTAAAGTAAAGGTTGATAATGTATCTGCGGGCGAACACTGCCTGTATAACGCGTGGTGTGTGCTTAAAACTGTTGAGGCTTTAGGGCTAAATGTTGCTAAAGCGGCTGAAAAAATCAAGACTTTTGAACCTTTGGAGGGTAGGGGCAAACCTTATACCTTAAACCTTTCAGACCATAAAGGAACTTATACCTTAATTGACGATAGTTATTCGGGGCAGCCCGAAGCTATGAAACTTGCAATAAAGTCATTAAACGGGCTTAAAGCCGATGGTCGTAAAATTGCGGTTTTGGGTAAAATGGCCGAACTCGGAGCCTGTTCCAAGCAAAAGCATATTGAAATCGGACAGGAACTTGCCAAAAGCAATATTGATATTGTGGTCGGAGTTTGCCCTGAAATGCAAGATATGTTAGCCGAGCTTCCGCCGCGCATAACGCAATATTATTTTGAAAATAAAGATAATTTGGCTGATTTTTTAT
>CALETM010000237.1 GCA_937920765.1 uncultured Alphaproteobacteria bacterium
CGTCAATTTCTTTTTGCGACTCTTTTTCTTCCTTAATTGCTTTTTCGTCTTTGGCTTTCTTTTTATCCTTTTCACCAAGGCCGACTTCCGAACCTTTATTGCGGATTAAATCTATAGTCGAATCTGGAATTAAGCTTTCAATCGGTTCGGCAAACTTGCCTGCCAAAGTAAAGTACCTTGATTCTTTAAACATACCCTCTTTAGATTCTTCGGGCAAAATCCAATTCATAATGATATTAAACAAAATCACCAATAAGCAGGCTCTCAGCACGCCAAAAAGCAGTCCCAAAACTCTATCAAGAGAGCTTAATTTACTGGAGCGGACTTTGCCTATCATTTTGTCAGTGCTTAACAGCCAGATAATGTAAAAAATTATTAAAATCAGCAACGCGGTAACAATGCCAGCCATCATGGAGCTGGCTATATAATGCTTGGCAAGCGGAGTTAATATCGGCAGCAAATAAAATACCACAACTGCCGCCAAAATCCATCCGACGATGGAAAGAACTTCTTTAACCAATCCGCGATATAAGGCGATTAAAGCCGACACGGCGGTAATGATTAAAATGATAACGTCTAAATTATTTAATTGCTGCATTTTAAATCCTTAATTAAACCAATTTATAAGCCGATGAACATTGCCGATTTCATAACAAGACATATCGGTATTCTTCTTTTCTTTGCCATAGCTCGGCGGCACAATAGCATTATTAAAACCAAGTTTGCAAGCTTCTTTTAAGCGCAGGTTTGGTTGACTTACGGCTCTGATTTCGCCGGAAAGTCCGATTTCACCGAAAATTACCATATCAGAGGGCAGCGGCTTGTTGGTTAAAGATGAAATTACTGCCATTGCCACCGCCAAATCGGCCGCCGGTTCAGATATTTTTAAGCCGCCCGCAATATTTAAATAAACATCTTGCGCGCTGAAGTTCATACCGCAACGAGCTTCCAAAACGGCCAAAATCATGGCTAAACGGTTAGAATCCCAACCGACTACCGCTCTTTTGGGGCTTGAATAGCCGCTCGGACTTACTAACGCCTGAATTTCAACCAAAACCGGTCGCGAACCTTCAATACCGGCAAAAACACAAGAGCCTGAAACATTACCCTGACGCTCTGCCAAAAACAGCGCCGACGGGTTTTCAACCTCAACCAAGCCTTTATCCTGCATTTCAAAAACGCCGATTTCATCAGTGGCGCCGTAACGATTTTTAACTGCGCGCAAAATGCGGAAATGGTGCCCGCGCTCGCCTTCAAAATAAAGCACGGTATCAACCATATGCTCCAAAACACGTGGACCGGCAATGGCGCCTTGTTTGGTAACATGCCCGACTAAAAACAGCACAAAACCTTTACGCTTGGCAAGTTTAATCAGTTCATAAGCGCAAGCCCTAACCTGCGCAACACTTCCGGGGGTTGATTCCACATTTTCAAGATACATGGTCTGAATAGAATCAATAATCACAACTGACGGATTGGCTTTATCTAAGGTTGCCACGATATCTTTTACCTCGGTGGTGCTGGCAAGCTTTACCGGTGATGACGCAAGCCCCAAACGCTGCGCTCTGATACGCACCTGATCAATCGCCTCCTCGCCCGAGATATAAAAGCACTCATACTCCGGCGACAAATTAGCAACTCCGGCGCAAACCTGCAACAGCAAAGTTGATTTACCGATTCCGGGGTCGCCTCCAACTAAAATAGCGGAACCGGGGACAAGCCCGCCGCCGGTTACGCGGTCAATTTCTTTTATGTTTGTAGCCAAACGTTTAAAAGTTTGCGCCGAACCGCTTAACGGAACAAATTCTATCATTTCGCCTTTTTTCTGAGGCGGTAAAATTGAAAAACCGCCGCCCTGAACTTTTTCTTCTTCAATGGTGTTCCATTCACCGCAAGCGTCGCATTTTCCTTGCCATTTAGGATAAACAGCGCCGCAATTTTGACAAACATATTCAGTCGTGCTCTTTTTTGCCATGGTTATATTTCCACTTTTATCGGACCTTGCGAACAACCGTTAATAAACTGCTGAACATACGGGTCTTCGGTTTTATCCATTTCTTTAACCGTACCCTGCCAAATAATTTTACCTTTATAAAGCATGGCAACGCGGTCGGCAATTTTACGAACCGAGGCCATATCGTGGGTAATGGTTAAAGTTGTTGCGCCTAATCCTTTAGCCGATTCAACAATTAAGTCATTAATTACATCGGCCATAATCGGGTCTAAGCCGGTTGTCGGCTCGTCAAAAAATATAATTTCCGGATTGGTGATAATGGCGCGCGCCAAACCAACGCGTTTTTGCATGCCGCCGGAAAGCTCAGATGGCGATAAATCAGCAACATCAGGCGCTAACCCCACCTGCCGCAAAACTCTTATAGCCTCAACTTTAGCTTTTTCGCGGTTTACTTTTTGGTTTTCAAGCAAAGCAAACGCCACATTTTCCCATACCGACAAGCTGTCAAACAAGGCTCCGCCTTGAAAAAGCATGCCCATTTTACTGTGAAAATCGCGCTGTTCAGAGCCTCTGGCGCCAACCACTTCATTGCCGTTAATTTTAATTGAACCGGCATCAGGCGTTAAAAGCCCCTGAATGCATTTAATTAAAACCGATTTACCGGTACCGGAACCGCCGATAACAACTAAAGACTCTCCGGCGTAAACATCTAAGTCAACGCCGGCTAAAACTTGTTTTTTCCCGAATGACTTTCGCAAATTACGAATCGAAATTTTAACTTTTTCCATTTTACGCCTCTTATTTTGAGAAGAATACTTCGGTTAAAACATAGTTGAAAATTAAAATTAAAATCGAGGCCGAAACCACGGCGTTGGTTGTGGCCTGACCAACTCCCTGCGCGCCGCCTTTAGAGCGATAGCCGTTATAGCAGCCCATTAAAGCAACAATAAAACCGAACACGCCAGCCTTAACCAAACCGGAAATAATATCTATCGCCTCCATATTTTGCAAAGTGGAGTTAATGTAATTGGCCGGATTAAAACCAAGTTTGTAAACACCGACCACATACCCGCCGAAAATACCGATAACATCGCCGATTAAAACCAAAATCGGCAGAACAATCACACCCGACCACAGGCGCGGCGCAACCAAATATTTAAATGGATTAGTGGAAAGCGTAACCAGCGCGTCAATCTGCTCGGTAACCCGCATAGTCCCGATTTCTGCCGCCATTGCCGCCCCGATGCGTCCGGCAACCATTAATGCTGAAAGCACCGGCGCCAACTCGCGGGTAACGGAAATTAAAACCACGGAGGCAACCGCGCTTTCCGCCCCAAAACGGGCAAAGCCGGAATAACTCTGCAAAGCAATTACCATACCGGCAAAAATAGTGGTAAGCCCCACCACCGGCAATGAATAAAACCCCATATCCATTAACTGCCGCATAAAGTTTTTGGGATAAAACGGCGGCGTAAAGCAATGATACAACGATTTTATAATAAACAGCGAGAGTTCGCCCAAACCGATAATAAATTTTACCAGCGGTTTTCCAAGCGTTCTTAAAAATTTTTCTACTTGATTTCTTTTCATGGCGTATCCTTAAAAACTGTTCTTATTTTAAGTTCTTTTCATTAAAAATCAACAACCGCGTTTAACTTTATAACAACCTTGTCAATCGCTGAAGCCTCAAATGGATAAAGTTTTATCAGCGGAACGACATGATTTAAAATTTGATATTGCAAATTTTCCGGCATTCGCTCTACTTCATTTAAGTTTGCGGCCAATTCTACCGCCAACTTCACCTCAACGCTATCTGCCGCCGGAAAACGGATTATTCCGATGCCTCTTGCCTCAAGCAGGCCTTTAATGGTTTCAGGAGATGAAGCAAATATTTTGCCATTTTGTTCAAAAATATCAACGCGGTCATCGGCGACAAGTTTTGCGTCTTTATTCATAATCAGCCTTAGCGCTAAATCAGATTTACCGCTGCCGGACTTGCCGAGCAATAAAATTCCGGCATTATTTATACTGACGCAAGTTGCGTGTATGTCAGTTTTCGTTAATTTGGTCATCAGCGCGTTTTTCCATAGCTTGCAGGCGCTTGTTTTTATCATCTGAATTAACCGTGATGGCAATTTTTCGCCCGCCGTCAGGCTGCGCCGAAATATTTACCTTAAAAATATTTTTAGGCAGATAAGCTCCCATTTTTTCCGGCCACTCAATTAAGCAAACGCCGGTATAAACCGCCTCTTCAATGTTAAGTTCCCAAATTTCTTCCGGCGATTTTAAGCGGTACAAATCGTAATGATAAATTTCAAACTCCGGCGCCGAATAAGTTTGCACCAAAGTAAAAGTCGGGCTCGGAACTTCCGCCGCATCAGTTAATTTTTTAACAAATGCGCGCGAAAATACGCTTTTGCCCACGCCCAAAGTGCCGAATAACGCCCAAACATCACCGGCATGCGAAATTTCGGCCAATGAACAAGCCAAATTTTCAGTGTCAGCCTCGGTTTTACAATTATAAACAAAAGTTGTGCCAGCCATTTTATCCGAAAATTCCTTGATGACGGGTTTTAGGGCGAATTACCTTGATTGTAGGTTTGCGCTGCTGCAGTTTTTTCCAATCCCAAGGCTTATAAAAAGTGCCTTGCCATAAACCGCGGCGGTTTTGCTGCGCCTGAATTTCATACGGGTAGTAAACATCGGTATATTTGGTATAAGCCACTGCCCAACCCGAATTTACCAACGCCGCGCCTAAATCATACGGGCCATATGAGCAAGTGCCTATCATATTACCTTTGGTATCTTGCTGAATAACACGGCATTCAAGCTCGGCGTCTTCAATCCAGCTTTTAAGCCATGCGGCAGCTTCACGTCCGCAATTATAAGCCCTGCCCTGTCCGTTGGCGCAAGTTTGATTAACCGCCGGCGCAGCTACCCCGAACAGTTGAAAAACGCGGCCGTACATTTCAAGCGTATCGCCGCTGATTACCCTGACTGAACCGTAAACAACCGGATAATTTGCCGGATTAAACGGCTTTGGCTGCTCTTTTTTAGAATCTCCCATTAAGGACGAAATCATTTTTTCGGCAATGCCCTGTTTGGGTTTTTCTTTCGGTTCGGGCTTATCGGAGCCAAACAGACGAGGGCTTGCCGTTTCTTCATAACTAACCGGTTTAACGTCTTCCGTCTCTTCTTCAGGCATAGGCGTAATTTCTTCATCTTCCGGTTCAAGCTCGTCATCTGCCGCAGGAGCGTTTATTTGCTGTTCAGCATCGCCTTCATATCCGATAAATTTGGTCGCCGCATCTTTTACACCGCCCAAACCGTTATTAAACATACCGAGAGCGTACATCATAAAAACCACTACCGCCGTAAAAAGCAATAATGAAGGGAAGCACCCAAGCCCCTTCCACATCATACGTCCGAACACGTATAAAACCACTATCGCTATTATTAATCCGAAAAAGCCCATGCCCTGCATAATAAGGCTGTTGCTTTGTGTTCCCGAGCCTCCGGCATAAATTAAAGTTAAAATTCCGAATATCCACAGCGCTTTTTTGAAAAAGAACATTATTTTTGCTTCCTTTGGTTATAACTTGAGCTTATTAGAGCACATAAAAATTTATAATGCAATAATTATTCATAAAGCGGCGGCAAAGTATTATCTTTTGATTTTTTTTGTTTTTTTTGCTTAATAACGCGTTTTAAGGCTGTATTAAAATCTTTAGGATTCCACAGCGTATCGTCTTGTGGATTATAGAGTTTTGTTAAAACAACTTCTATTAAAGCGCTGAATTTTTCATCACCGGCGGCATCTGCCACATCTTTTAAGTTATTAATTGATTTTTCGGGGTAAAATCCGGTTGCCCATGAAATTAAGCCGTCGCGCAAACCTCTGAAATCTGCCGCATAGGCTTTTTTAATCAAAAAATCAGGATAAGTTCTGGTTTCACATTGCGGCTTTACAGCGCGGGTAAAACGACATTTAAATAATACAAACCCCAATACCAAACCGCCGGCAAAAGCAATAAATATATAAGCATATAACGGAACCGTTTTAGATTCTGAAACAGAAGGCAAAGATTCATCTGTTTCAACTGATGCAACAACCGGCTTTTCAATTCCGTTCGGTGCCGCCATAATTTCTTCAGCCGGAATTACGGCTTTTTCTATTTGACCTGAAGCTGTGTTATACCAATCAACGGCTATTTCGGGCAAAATCAGTTTTCCGGATTTTTCTGGCACATAAACATTAACCACCGTTTGCTCGGCAATCGGGGTGCCGCCGGCAAGTTTGCCCTGACGCAAAGGCTGTTCCGGATACTGCTTGATTCCTTCTTCAGGCTTAAAATTTATTTCCGGCAGCTGATTTTCGGTAACACCGATTGCTTTTAAGGTAATTAAACGGCTGACTGCTTCGCCGGCTTTAAACTCCGGTTTTTCACCAATCCAATCGGCCAAAAGCTCAACCTTTTGCGCCGGAAGCCACCATTTTCCGGAATAATCGGCCGGAACCGGCAAAATGTTTATTGCTTGGGAATTTGCCTTAAGGCTAACCGGAGTTTCAAGCCCGAACAATGACGGCGTATTTATTGCCAAATCAAAAATATTGTTATTAAGTAACTCATTTAAGGTACCGCCTTTGCCTTTAGCATAGCCTTCGAACCAAACTTCCGGTATATGCAAATTACCGCTTTTTTGCGGGAAAAGCGCATATTTGAAAGCAACATTGCGCACAGGTTTACCATTTTGGTCTTTTGTCATGCTGATTTGCGGATTACCTAAACTTACAATAATCCAGTCTGAATTTGTATCGGCAAATTGCGGATTGCCGCTTATTATGCTACCGTCATCAGTTAAAACAACCTCATAGTTAATTTGTTGTTGAACATAATACGGTTTATCATAGTTAATTACTTCCGCCTGTAATTTATACCCCCTCTCTTTTTGGGGAGCGTTTTTAGAAACAGAATCCTCAACCACGCCGTCAGTTACGGTAATTTTAAGCGGATTTGAACTATCATTGCCAACTTTAATAGCCGGAATTTCCTGCTCACCGGCATTTAAGGCGATTAATCCGATTTGCCAAACCGTGGTTGCGCTTGATTTACCGTTGATGATATAATTTTGGCGCGACACAGAGGTGGAATAAACTTTAAAATTTTGATTAAGCACGCTTAAATCCGGCGAGGAAGAAACGTTTTCATCGGCGGTTAATGTTAATGTAAACGCCTGACCTAAAGGCTGAACGCTGTTTGAAACCTCGGCAACAATTGACGCAACGGCACTCTTTAGCGTTAAAAACAACATTAACAGCGTATAAAATATATATTTTTTCATATTAATCTCCGTATCTGTTTTTGTTATATTCTTTATAAATAAACGCGCGCAACAAACCCCCTTTATCTTCCGGAATATCCCTCATTCGCTGATCGCGAGCCTGAATTTGCTCATCGTACTTATCATTTTTATCTCCCTCTTTGACCGGAGCCGCCGGAACTTGCCGTTGTTCAGCGCTTTGTTCGGTTTTAGTATTATTATTTTGTTCTTGAGAAGAGGCAGATTGCTCATCATTTTTTTGTTGTTCATCATTTAATTTTTCGTCAGATGATGGGGTTTGCCGTTCATCACTTGCGTTTTGCTCATTATCAGAATCTGATGATTTGTTTTGTTGCCCGTCTTGTTTTTGTTCCTGATTTTCTTGATTTTGTTCGGCAGAATTTTGCTGCTGTTGCTGATTTTGTTGCTGTTGTTTGTTTTGGGCATTCTGCTGCTGATTTTGTTGCTGTTGTTTTAAATATTCCAAATTATATTTGGCATCTTCATGATTTGGATTTTGCCCTAAAACCTGCTCATATTTTTTAATTGCTTCATCTATTTGTCCGTTTTTAGCCAAAGCATTGCCTAAATTATATACCGATTCAATATCGTTTTGCTTGGCATATAGTTCGGCGGCATGCTCATAATCACCAGCTTTATAAAATGCCGCTCCGCGCCAATTATCATCTTTAAAACCTTGAGCAGCCTGCTCATATTTGCCGCTCTTAAAATTCCGCATTGCTTCATAATTATCATTATACCAAAAGCCCGCCCATGCCGAATGACTTATGGCGCAAAGCAACACTATTACCAAAAGTCCGCGGCGGAAAAAATACAAACAGCAAATAAGCGGCACAATTAAAAGATAATAGCCGTAATCTTGCCATTGCCCGATTTTATTTTCGGTTTCTTGCCATTGCTGTTGGTGTTTGGCGGTAATTTTATTTAAAAATTCTTGCGGATTAAAATCAGCCACATCTGCATACGCGCCTTTGCCCGCTTTGGC
>CALETM010000238.1 GCA_937920765.1 uncultured Alphaproteobacteria bacterium
GTGCAGAAAGGCGTTTCTGATTTAGAAAAAAATTTAATGAAAAAAGGTAAAGAGTGGGTTAAATAATGCAACACGAAAATGATTACAGCGTGATTATTACCAATGAAGGGCCTTTGGTGTTTATAATTAAGGCGCGCGATACCGAGCCGGAATCGCCGTTTTTGCTTTATGACGGTGGAAATCATGCCACTTTTTACCGTGGCGAACATGAAACCATTTTATTTGATTTTTTGAATGAACAGGTTATTCCGATATTGCAAAAGGCCGAATCGATAGTTGTGTTTGAAGCAGATGATGATATTGAAGATATTTCTCGTGATTATACGGCCGGCGTTAAACACATTAAAAAGAATGTTTTTACGGATGATTTGTAAAACAAACACGGCAATAAAAAATCCCCTTGCGGGGATTTTTTTTATGTTTAACGCTGTTTGGTATATTTTTGCAACGGACAATTTAGTTTCTGGGGGGGGGTGATATTTTGGTTGCCGGTAAGCCTATCTAAATTGTTAATTCCATCAATATTATTCTGTGCTTTATATATCGGGCGCAAATGATGCGCAATTTTATTTAACAACAAAGTTTTCTGCGGCTTAATAATTTTGCGGCAAGAGGCTGTTTCTTGCAAAGCGCGTTCTAAATAATCTTGTTTGAAGTCTGTGCTTTTACCGGCAATTTCAAGCAAGGTATTAACTCTTTCTTCGCCTTTTAAATATTTCAGGGCTAAGTCGGTTTTGGTTTGCACCCATTCTTCATAATTGCCTTGTTGTTGCTGAAGTTTGGCAATGTTTTTCAATACATTGATTTTTTCAGGCTTTTGCGCGTATTGCAAAGATTGTTTGTAATAAAGTTCGGCGCGTTGCAGTTTTTCGGCGTTTTTATCATGCCGCATGGCATTGGTAACAAAGCCGGCAATCGGTTTGTAATCTTTTAAATAACTTTGCGCCAAAGCGGTGTTGATTTTGTATAAATCAGACGGGACATCGGTTTCAGTTAAAGCGCGGCGATAGGCGGCGCGGATAAAGCTTTGGTCCTTAAACGAATCTCCTAAACGGTTGACGCAGTAATTTATTTTTTTGTAGTCGGAAGTATATTCCAGTACCTTTTTTAAGCACTCTTTTTCTGAGCTGTTTTCATCAGGGTCATAATGCTCATTTTCAAGCAAAATGGCGCGGTGCATCATTGAAATGTTGTAATATCCGGCGGCGCGCTGCTCAAAGTGGAGCGAATCGGCAATATCTTCAAAGCGCTCCTCAATTAAGTTTACCTGATACGAGGTAGTGGCTTTTGGGCTGGTTCCGGTTAAAAAGCGGGTGATATCGCCCTGAATGCGGCACATTTCAACCGCATTTTGCATTTCAGGCGCAAGAGCGTAATGGTTATAAATAACATCAATATCATCGGTGGTTATTTCAGCCAGAGCTTCATCAGGCTTGTATTGCGGCAAATCAGCTAAATGCAGCAACAAATCGTAAGCTTCGGTCAAGTCTTCATCAAGCGCTTTGTTAATAATGTCTTGAGCGCCATAGGTCAAGCAAGCAGCTTGAAAAACTGCGTCATTGACAGAAAATTGTATGGTTGCGCCGTCGGCAACAGTGCCATAAGGCAGCATGGCAACAACAAATTCTTGTTTTTCCGGACTGTTAATATAGTATTTTAAAATATTTTTCGTTGCGTTTTCACGCGAGGCCAGCGGAATCCGTGCAACGGCGACTGACTTTATCGGCTTGCCTTGAGCATTGACAAGCTGTGTGTTTTCATTATCGGACATAGATGTACTCCTTGCTTGATTTTTTATTATTTTGCGTTTTTTGTGTACATTTGTCAATAATTTTGTTTAAAAAAACCGCCATGGCGGCGGTTCAATTATAAATTCAGAATAATAAGGCTTTGCTTAAAGCGGAGTAGCAAAATCGGCCAAAAAATCTTCCATTTCCTGCTCATGTTCAAGTTCTTCTTTAAGAATATGGCGGGCAATATGGAAAGTTTGATGGTCTTTGCCAAAACACATATTACAAATTTCTTGATAACGATTTATGGCGCAGCGCTCTGAAGCCAAATTTTGCGTAACTAAAGTTTTGGTGTCGGGTTTTTGCGGCGCATCATATTTACAATGCGCGGTTTTGCTCCAATCATCAGGATTTAAGAGCGGGGTTCCGCCAAGCTGCAAAATACGTTCCGCGAGCATTGAGGCATGTTTTAATTCCTCTTCAGCATGCTCGTTAAATTCACGCGCAACGGCGGGGCGTAATGTTCCGACCGCAACTTTGGCGCCAAGCCAATATTGATAATAAGCAAGCCATTCTTCAGCATAAGCCTGATTTAAAATTGTCAGCAAGTCTTTAAGATTTACACCGACGATGTTTTGAGCCATTTCTCCCATGACGAAATCCTTTCATATATTATGGTTGTTGCACTGCGCTTTAAATAATTGCGCGCTCAAGAAAATCAACGGCGGAAAAATAATTTTTACGAGTATTTAAGTTTTTGCGGTTATACTTTATTTATTATAATAAATCAGGAGGATAAAATGGTTTTAATTGCTCCGAGCATACTTTCGGCAGATTTCGGGCGCTTAAAAGAAGAAGTGGCGGCCTTAGACAAGGCGGGCGCCGATTTAATTCATTGCGATGTGATGGACGGCAATTTTGTGCCGAACTTAACTTTCGGAGCGGCGGTGGTTAAAAGCGTGCGCGCTAATACCAAGTTGCCGCTTGACGTGCATTTGATGGTTACTAATCCTGATATAATGCTGGAAACTTTTGCCAAAGCCGGCGCAGATATATTAACGGTTCATGCGGAAGCTTGCCCTCATTTAGACCGTACTTTAAGCAAAATTAAAGAGCTTGGTTGCAAAGTCGGCGTTTCATTAAATCCGGCAACCTCGGAAGATGTTTTGCAATATGTTTTGGATAAAATCGATGTGATTTTGATTATGACGGTAAACCCCGGATTCGGCGGGCAAAGTTTTATAACCTCACAACTTGATAAAATTGCAAGGGTTAAAGAGCTTATCGGCTCCCGCAATATTAAAATTGAAGTTGACGGCGGTATTAATCCGCTGACGGCGGCGGAATGCGTTGCCGCCGGCGCTGATATTTTGGTGGCCGGAACCACGGTTTTTGACGGATCTGATTATCGCAAAAATATTGAATCGTTGCGCTAAAGGAGAACGAATATGACGACGGTTATGGTAGTCGAAGACGAAGAAGCTCTCGCACTGTTGCTAAAATATAACTTGCAAAAAGAAGGTTATGATGTGGTAATCGAATCGCGCGGCAACAGGGTTTTAAGTCAGGTTGAAAAAACGTGTCCGTCGGTGATTTTGCTTGATTGGATGTTGCCTGAACTTTCCGGTGTTGAAATTTGCAAGCTTATCCGCTCTAAGC
The DNA here is from genome assembly GCA_937920765.1 of uncultured Alphaproteobacteria bacterium. GTDB lineage: Bacteria > Pseudomonadota > Alphaproteobacteria > RF32 > CAG-239 > CAAFZY01. Next base: position 3,390 of record CALETM010000238.1, read on the forward strand.
CAGATATTAAAAATATTCCGATTATTATGCTGACCGCCAAAGGGCAGGAAGAAGATAAAATTAAAGGGCTTTCCGCCGGTGCTGACGATTATGTTACCAAGCCTTTTTCGGTGCCGGAATTAATGGCGCGGGTTAAAACCAATTTGCGCCGCGCGCCTGAAATTGTGCCGGTAAAAGAGCTGATGTTTGAAGATATAAAAATGGATTTAACCGCTAAAAAAGTTTTCAGAGGCGAAAATTATATTCATTTGGGACCGACTGAATTTCGGCTTTTGAAAATGCTGATGGAATCGCCGCAAAAGGTTTTTTCACGCGAAATACTGTTAAAAACCGTGTGGGGAGATAATATTTATGTGGAATCGCGCACGGTTGATGTGCATATTCGCCGTTTACGCCGCGCGTTAAATAAATTCGGGCCGGATTATATCCGTACCGTTCGGGCAACCGGATATTCAATAGATAATCACCAATCACCTGAGGAAGAATAAGGAGGTTTATATGGTTAAGTTTTACTATGATAATGTGAAATTGCAGAAATTACTGTTGCTGAACGCGGTTTTGTTAAGCGCGGTCATCACGATTGGCAACTATACGCCGCAATATATGTGGTTTGTGAGCGTTATTGCCGTGCTGTGCTTGATTTCATTTTCAGCCTCGCTTTATGTGGTGGTGTTTCCGCAGTGTTTGGCGCAGATTGATGACGAGGGTATAAAAATTGATCATAATGCCAAGCTCAATTGGAATGATATCGAATCGGCGGAACAAAAGCGCGTTTCAGGCTGTATGCATCGTGATATTATTGTTTTTAAGCTTAAAGACGGAGTTAAATATCATAAAAGCTTAATGCAGTATATCAGCGCAAAGTCGCCGTACGGTGAGTTTTCAATACCGCTTTACGCAATGACCGCCGATGATGTAAAGGCAGTTACGACGGAACTTAAAAAACATATCGAAATTAAGTAAACAAAAAAACTTCCCCACACCTTGCGATGTGGAGAAGCACATTTTAAGAAGATTTCAATTATACTTATAACACAGATTCTAAAATTTGCAACAACTATATAAAAAGTGATATTAACCTGTGTATAACTTTTTATATAGTTGTAAATTACATTTTCCACAAGACCGCAATGCTGCCGGCTGTTTTGTTTCCAAAATGACGCGAGCATTCTTCGGCTAATTTTTCAATGGTAAGGTCTTTAAGGCATGATAAATTGCCGGTGCAATATTTATCACCCCAAAGCTCGCTTTTTCGGGCATCGTCAGTGTTGTATCCGCTTGAAGAATACACATAGTAAATATTAGCGCTGTTTTCTTTAATGTTATTGTAAATATTTTGGCACATTAATAAATTTTCGGTGCTTTTGGTTGTTAGCGGCATTTCTACAAATAAAGCCGCAATGCCTTTTACTTTTTCAGTATCTGCCATTGATTGAGGTTGTATGGTTGCATAATAACTGTTATTAAAAACGTCAAAGATATAGGCAGTATGTCCTTTTTTAATCATTTCATTCGGAATTTCGCCCATTTTAATAAGATAAGGAAACATAAAGGTAAATTCGGTTAAGTTATTAAAACTGTGGGAAAGACGGGTGATAGCGTTTAAAACCTGCGTTAATTGCTCGGTTTGCTTGTTTAATTTATATTTGAACATCGCCTTTCCATATCCGGCAATCGCCCCGACGCTTAATACTCCAATGATTGCTAAAACGCCAAGCATCTCCACCATACTGCGCCCTGCACACAAGCTGTCATTATCGGGCTTGACCCGATAATCCAGGTGGGACAAATTAGCTACTTGGTTTGACCTGGACTCTCCGATCAAGTCGGAGAGTGAC
>CALETM010000239.1 GCA_937920765.1 uncultured Alphaproteobacteria bacterium
TTTCCTTATATAAAAGTTACTGAATACCGGTGTTTTTAACATGCTAAATATTTCAGTCAATAATTATTTGATTTAAATGCATAAAAAACTTGAAAATTAATTATTTATGTGTATAAATCAATCAGTCTTAAAAATCGGGGCGCGCCGTTTTTAAGATTTTAACCTCGCGCAAGACCGCTCCGCTTGTTTGGAGCCGGCATTTTTGAAAAATTTTATTTAAATGACAAATACAGAATTTAAAATTCCTGAAACCACTGAAAACTTTGCTGATTTGTTGAATGAACAATTCGGCGATAAAGGTATTGTCGGCTCGGTTGTTAAGGGTACTATTATCAATATCGGCGATGACTATGTTACCGTTGACGTAGGCTTGAAATCAGAAGGTCGTATTCCGTTGCGTGAATTCGGTCAAAATCCTGAACTCAAAATCGGCGACAAAGTTGAAGTTTTAGTTGACCGCTATGAAGATAAAGACGGCAATATTGTGCTGTCGCGTGAAAAAGCCCGTCGTGAAGAAGCTTGGGCTGAGCTTGAAGCTGCCATGAACGCCGGACAACGTGTAAACGGTGTTATTTTCGGTCGTGTTAAAGGCGGCTTTACCGTTGATTTGAACGGCGCCATCGCTTTCTTGCCGGGGTCACAAATCGATATCCGCCCGATTAGAGATATTACTCCGTTAATGGGTATTTCTCAGCCGTTCCAAATTTTGAAAATGGACCGTGTAAGAGGCAATATCGTTGTTTCACGCCGTGTTGTTTTGGAAGAAACCAGAGCTGAAGCGCGCGCTGAATTGATTGATACCATTAAAGAAGGCGCTGTTTTGGACGGTATTGTTAAAAACATTACCGATTACGGCGCATTTATTGATTTGGGCGGTGTTGACGGCTTGTTGCACGTTACCGACATTTCATGGAAGAGAATCAATCATCCGGCAGAAGTTTTGTCGGTTGGTCAGACTGTTAAAGTTCAGGTTATCAAATTCAATGAAGATACTCAGAGAATCAGCCTTGGCATGAAACAGCTTGAAAATGACCCGTGGCAGTCAGTTGCTGAAAAATACAAAGTAGGCGAAGTTTATACCGGTAAAGTTACCAACATCACCGATTACGGCGCATTTGTTGAACTTGAAGACGGTATTGAAGGCTTGGTACACGTTTCTGAAATGAGCTGGACTCGCAAAAACGTTCATCCGGGTAAAATCGTTTCCACTTCTGAAGAAGTTCAGGTTAAAGTTTTGGAAGTTGATCCGGAAAAGAGAAGAATCAGCCTCGGTATTAAACAATGCACCCCGAATCCTTGGGCTGCTTATGTTGAAGAGCATCCGGTCGGGTCAATCATTGAAGGCAAAATCAAAAACATTACCGAATTTGGTTTGTTTGTTGGTTTAACCGATGAAATTGACGGTATGATTCACCTTTCAGACATTGCTTGGGGTAAATCAGGCGAAGAAGCTGTTAAAGATTACACCAAAGGTCAGGAAATCACCGCTAAAATTATTGACGTTGATGTTGAAAAAGAACGCATCAGCCTCGGTATTAAACAATTAGATGAAAACAGCGCCGCTTTGGCTTTGGAAAACTTAAAGAAAGGCGATGTTGTTAAAGCTGTTGTTGTAAGCAGTGATGACAAAGGCGTTAATGTTGAAGTTGAAGGCATTGCCGCTACCATTAAAAAAGCTGACTTGTCAAAAGACAAAGCTGCTCAAAATCCGGAAGATTATCAGGAAGGTCAGGTTTTGGAAGCCAAAATCACCTCTGTTGATAAAAAGAACGGCAAATTGGGCGTTTCTGTAAAAGCATTGGAAATTGAAGAAGAAAAGAAGGCATTGGAAGAATACACCGCTGCCAACAATTCAGGCTCTTCATTGGGCGATGCTTTAGGCGAAGCTTTGAAGAAAAATAATCAATAACCGATTATAGGTTCTTAATTAAAGCCCCTTAGGAGATAATTCTTAAGGGGCTTTGGTTTTATTTCCATGTAACATATAACCGACAGGCTTTTTCATTACAAGCATTGCATAGGCTTTCGATTTTATTTAAATTTAAATAATGCAAGCAGTTTTGTTGAGAAGTGCAATAAGCATCACCATGTAGAGTTCCGATATTATCGATACCTTTATCGGTGTCGTTATAATATTTATAAGTCACTAAAGAATGTAAATTAGAAGAGTTTTCTTTAGCCGCATAAACAATATTGCGGCATACCTCTGCGCCTTGCGAGGTTGGATCAAACTGAAACCCGATGCCGCCTGTTTTGTAATCATTATTATAATATACCCACATATCGCCGTTAAACCAATTGTCGTGAAGTGAGGCGTTACTTATATATTTAATTCCGTCCGGCAACAGATTTAGCTTATATAAAAGAAAACCGTAATAAGTTTCGCCGTTTTTGTTATATTGAAACTTGTCTTTGATTGATAGCACGTTATTAATCAACATATTAACCGCCTGAGCATGCTGATTTAGCTTATACTTCATCATTGCCTTGCTATAACCGGCAATAGCCCCGACGGATAAGACTCCTATTATCGCTAAAACGCCAAGCATCTCGACCATAGACCGACCTGTACAAAAACCGTCATTATCGGGCTTGACCCGATAATCCAGGTTGGACAAATTAGCTACTTTATTTGACCTGGACTCTCCGATCAAGTCGGAGAGTGACAAAGAAGAGGTGAACACCTCTCTTATACCGAAGAGTGACAGAGTGTGGTGTAAAAAGCGGCTGAAATATGATTGCATCATCATAAATCCTCTCAAAAAGTTAATTCTGAGAAGATTTTAGCTCGCGTTTTTTTTTTGCAATATTTACGAGTCCACGCTGTGCATAAGTTGTATAATCACCCCGCCTTCGGAACCATTCCATAGATGGGAATTATTATGGGTGCGTATAAGTTGTGTATCGGGCATATAAGTGTTGCAAAATTATTTGTGGCATATGTTATTGAGTTTAGGCTATATTTTCAGTAAGGATTAAAATGATAAACAAGCGAATATTTTATTTATGGTGCGGTTCATCTAAACCGATTGACGTTGAAGCTTGTGTTTTAAGTTGGCGTCAAAATTTGCCAGATTATGAAATTGTTGAAATTAAAGAATACGACACCGCTTGGTTTGATTTTAACAAAGCCTGTGCTGAAAATGAATTTTTTAACTTTGTATATAAAAACAAAATTTGGGCATATGTGGCGGATTATATCAGATTTTATGTGCTGGAAAAATTCGGTTATGAATGCTCTTATTATCCGCATCATAACTTAGATGTTTATAACAAAACGGCTTTTAAACAGTGTAATAAAATGTGCGCTGAACTTGTTGAGCAAACTCGCAACAATCGTTTTCGCACCGCGCAAGATTGGCAAAGAGTTTTAATCAGCTATTATATGTTGGCAACCGGCAGCGGAAAGTTAAAAATAATCAATGCTTATGAAATGTCGTGGTGGCAGTGGCTTAAGCATAATTTGCTTGATTTCGGCAAGAAAGATTCGTTAATATTGCCGTTAAATTTTAAAACAAAAAAGTATTATAACAAACTTCATCGTTACAAACCTAAGTTTTTGTGCATGGAAGACAATGAACACAGCAATGATGATGACCGTGCGCGCGGCAAAGCATTTTTACAGTCATTGTTTCCTGATAAATCAGAATTTGAAAATTAAAACAAACTCCGCGGGTTTGATGAACCGGCGGGGTTTGTTTTTGCAGATTAACGACCTTTGTTGTTGCGGGTGCGAATAGCCGAAACTGAAGTTTCAGCTTCCATATCTTCTTTATAT
>CALETM010000240.1 GCA_937920765.1 uncultured Alphaproteobacteria bacterium
CTACCGCGCAGGCGGTTGGCGAGCGTTTGTTCCGCTTGGCGCAAAAGGTTCAGGTTTTGGTGGTAACTCATTCGCCGCAGGTTGCCGCATTCAGCAACGAGCATTTTAAGGTTAGTAAAGCTACTGAAAACAATGTTACCTTAACGCGGGTTGAAAAACTTTCGGGCGATGAGAAAAAAGAAGAAATTGCCCGTATGCTTTCAGGTGAAAAAATCAGTGATGAAGCGCGCGCGGCAGCTGAAGTTTTAATCAACTGCCGTAACCAATAAAAATCTGTAATATTAAAGTTGTTTACGCGAGCTTAGCGCCAGCTGAATGGTGCCGTCGTCCATATAATCAAGTTCGGCTCCGACTGGTATGCCTTGTGCCAAAGTAGTTACTTTTACCGGCGCATCTTTTAAGCGACTTAATAAATAATGAGTGGTAATCTGACCGTCAACGGTTGCCGGCAGCGCCAAAATAACCTCTTCAATGTGCTCATCGGCGATACGGGCTGCCAGATTGCTTAAGTTTAAATCGTCAGGCGTAATGCCTTCCAATGCGGAAAGAATGCCGCCCAAAACATGATATTTGCCTTTATAAAAGCCGACTCGTTCCATAGCCCATAAATCAGCAACATCTTGCACAATACACAGGGTTTTGTTATCGCGAGAGGCAGAGCTGCAAATTGAGCATGGCTCTTCGGTGTCAAAATTGCCGCAAACGGGGCAGGTTTTAATATGGTCAGCCACATCTTGCAGCGCCTCAATCAGCGGCAAAAGCTGAGTATCGTGTTTTTTTAACAGCTGCAAAACAATACGGCGCGCCGAACGGGTTCCGAGCGCCGGTAATTTTGCAACCGCTTTGATTAATTTTTCAATTTCTTTTCCGGCCACGGGTTAAGTCCTTAAAACGGAAGTTTTAAACCGCCGAGATTAACCCCGCCGGTAGCTTCTTTCATACCTTCTTCCTGCATGGCTTCAATTTTGTTGTGCGCGTCATTGTAGGCGGTCAGAATTAAGTCTTCAAGCATATCGCTTTCATCAGCAACAATCAGCGATTTATCAATTGAAATTTTTTTCATTTCAGAACGGCCGTTCAGCACAATTTTAACCAATCCTCCGCCGCTGGTGCCTTCGCGTTCTTCAGCCGCTAAACGGGTTTGCGTTTCTTGCATTTTTTTCTGCATCATTTGTGCTTGTTTCATTAAGCCTTGAATGTTCATCATTTTTATTCTTCCTCTTCATAAGTTGGAGTTATGTTTTCTTTATCGTTTTCTTCTTCATTATCGGAATCTTCCGCTGCCGTTTCTAAAATTTTGCGGGTAATGGTATCAATGCGGGCACCCTTAAATTCGGCATACACGGCTTTGACCAACGGATACTCCGCCGCGCTGCGCTTGTCGGCGTCAATGGCGGCATTTTCTTTATCGGCTAAGGTTTCGCCCAGCGCGCCGTGGTGCTGAATAATTTGCCATTCGCCGCTGGTGGCTTCGGTTAAAACTTGTCGCAGGCTGCTGACAAAATCAGCGGGAGCTTTGTCAGATATAGTAAGCTCAATTTGCCAATTGCCGAAATTTTCAATTGAAACATCGTTTTTTAACGAATACTCCAAGCGCATTTTTTTATGCTCTTCTAAGTATGCTGCTAATTGTGAAATATTGTCCATCGGGCAGGGAGCAGACGGCGTTGGAGCCGGCGCGGAAACGGACTTGATTTCAGGTTGCGGTGCCGGTGTAATTGTCGGTTTGGCAACAAAATTGTTTGCCGGCTGCGTTATTACGGGTGCAGCGGCAATTTGCGGAACTGAAACACTGATTTTAGGGGCAATCGGGCTTAAACTAGATTTTTTTTTTACTTCTTCCAACAGTTCGGCAGGTGTCGGAAGAGAGGCTGAGTAAGCAATGCGGATTAAAATCATCTCCAGTGCGTCAAGCGGAGCCGGAGCGGAGTTTAGTTCCGTTAAGCCTTTGAGCATCATTTGCCACATACGCGATAATACGGCAACCGATAACGAACCGGCTAGTTTGGCGCAAAGCGCGCGGTCATTTTCGCTTAACATTTCAGTATTAAGCGCGGCAGGCACGATTTTGGCTTTGGTAAGCATATGCGTTACATTAATTAAATCTTGCAACACAGCCATCGGATTGGCGCCGTTTTTATATTGCAACTGCAAATTTTTAAGCACATCAGGCACGCTTCCGGCAATTAAGTGTTCAAACAATGCCAGAGTTTGAGTGCGATCGGCTAAGCCAATCATTTCAATAACGGTTTCGGTTTTAATTTTGCCGTCGCCTAAAACAATAGCCTGGTCAAGCATAGACAATCCGTCGCGGGCAGAACCGTCGGCAGCGCGCGCAACCATTTCAAGCGCTTCTTCGTCGGCTTTCAAATTTTCAGCCGCAATAATTTTATGAAACAGCTGCATTAGCGTTTCAATACTCAAACGTTGCAAATCAAAACGCTGGCACCGTGATAAAATGGTAACTGGAACTTTACGGATTTCTGTGGTGGCAAAAATAAATTTCACATGTGCAGGAGGCTCTTCAAGCGTTTTAAGCAAAGCGTTAAATGCTCCTTTAGAAAGCATGTGCACTTCATCGATGATATATACCTTGTAACGGGCATTAGTCGGTTTGTAACGAACGCTGTCTAACAGTTCGCGCATATCGTCAACGCCGGTGCGCGAGGCAGCATCAAGCTCCATAACGTCAATGTGGCGTCCGGCTGCAATAGCGCGGCAATTTTCACAAGCGCCGCATGGGTGAATGGTCGGACCGCCTTTGCCATCAAGCCCTGTGCAATTAAGCGCGCGGGCAATCAGACGCGCGGTAGTGGTTTTGCCGACTCCACGGATACCGGTTAAAATGTAGGCGTGGTGCAGACGATTATTTTTAATGGCATTAGTTAAAGTTTGCACAAGCGCATCTTGTCCGAGCAAATCTTCAAAAGTTTGCGGACGATATTTGCGTGCCAAAACAACATATTGATTATCTGTATTTTCTTCTGCCATTATATTCTCTAAAAACAAGGCGAAGGGACAAAAACCTCGAAATATTCGTTACGGCTGCTTCCTTCCGAACCTGACCGGATTGGCGAAATTTCGACCTTTTGCCCTTCATAAAAATCTACTGTACATATTGGCGTAATTCTGCCGATTTTCAAGCAAAAAAACTTAACTATCAACATCAGAGTAATAAAAACTACCAATTGCCGATAAAACGAAAGCCTTCATATTGCGGTTCGGGCTGGAAAAGCAGCCTTTCCGCCTCAACCTGATTTTTGCCGTAAATTTTCGGCATCGGCTGAACATAGTTGCTAAAGTTATTTTTTTCGACAGTGTCAAATTTTTTTGCGGCTTGACTGATAACTTTTGGACCCTCAGCAGTAACTTCCATAATGTTAAGAGCATGGCGGTTGGTGCCGTCATCCATAATACGAAAAGCGCCGTTAATGCCGATATAACCGTCTTCAGCGGTAATCAGCTCATTAAGATTGTTAGAGCTTTTGCGCGATAAAGCGGAGGCTAGGGCGATGCTGTCATAGGCAAAACTGTATAATTGATTAGGCGCCTCGCCGAAATAGTCTTGATATTTTTTGTTAAAATAATCGTTATGAACGCGCGACATTTCAGGGTAAACACCGTGATATAAGGTAGTTTCTTTGCTTAGGTTGGTGTTTTCCCAAACGGTGGTGCCTAAAAACAAAACATCGGGATAGCTTACGTCGTAGTATCCAAACATGGCGGCGGCAGATTTTAAGCGGCTGCCTGTTTCAGGAATAAGCACGGCGTCAAAGTCAACCTTGCCGGTGGTGTATGTGGTTTTAAGCTGCTTTAATTCACGGGCGGCGCTAGTATCGCCGGCGTTGGCTAAAGCGGTGAGTTTGTTTTTGATTTTGTTTATTTCGGCCGAACGAGTTTCATAATCGGTCATATTTTTGACAATCTCGCCAAAGTCAAGAGTTTCAGGTGGATAAAAGGCAATTTTTACAATTTCGGCATTGTGGGCAGAGGCTGATTTTAACGCGGCTTTAGCTAAGTTGATGCCGGCGGAAGTATCCGGAATCAACAGCGCTATTTTGCGTCTGTTTTGCGCGGCGGCGTAAGCGATGATGCGCTCGCTTTGCTCGCTGCCCAAAAGCCCTAAAGTATAGGCGCCGTGTTTGAGCGCCTCGGGCGAGGTTGAAAAGGAAATAAGCGGAATGTCATAGGCAGAAGCAATTCGTTCGGCGGCGGATACTTCAGCGCTCATCAACGGGCCTAAAATTAAAACATTGCCTTCATTAATGGCTTGGCGTACGGCCGAATCGGCTCCTTCGGGGGAACTTTGCGTGTCATAAAAGCGTACGGTTAAGCGAGAGTTGCCGGCGTCTTCAATTGCCATCATGGCGGCGTTTTTTAAGCCTTGGCCGTAAGTCGAGGCTTTGCCGCTTAAGGGCAGGAGCATGGCAACATTAAAGCTGTTTTTTTGCGAGGTAAAAGACGAATCGTCTTCAACGGTGTAGCCGACATCATGCGTTCCGCCGTGCATAAAAATTTTGTTTTGGCCGGCAGAGTGACAGCCGAGCAACATAAATACTAAAAAAACGGCACTTAATTTTTTTAACACTTGCAATTTTTCCTAAAATATAAAACAATTCACCTGATAAATATTTAGACTAAAAAAAAGTTAATGTAAAGAGTTATAAAATGTTAGATTGCGGCTTATATGTTGTGGCTACGCCTATCGGCAACTTAAATGATATTTCGGCGCGGGCGCTTGATACTTTAAATGCGGCTGAAATAATAGCTTGTGAAGATACCAGAGTTACAAAAAAACTGTTTGCGCTTTTGGGAATTTCAATACACAAAAATTTTATTTGCTATCAAAACTACAATGAAGAAGATAAAGCCGCCGGAATTGTTGATATAATTAAAGGCGGACAGGCGGTGGCGCTGGTGAGCGATGCTGGTTCGCCGTTAATTTCGGATCCGGGGTATAAACTTGTGAGTTTATGCCGCAAAGAAGGGGTTAAGGTATACAGCATTCCGGGAGCGGCAGCGGTAATTTGCGCTTTGCAACTTGCCG
>CALETM010000241.1 GCA_937920765.1 uncultured Alphaproteobacteria bacterium
TTATTCTATACTGAAAATTATTTTTTCAAAATAGATTTGCCGGCATAAACAGCCATATCGCCGAGTTCTTCTTCAATACGAATCAACTGATTGTATTTAGCCATACGGTCGGTACGCGACATTGAACCGGTTTTAATCTGACCGCAGTTGGTAGCAACCGCAATATCAGCAATGGTGGTATCTTCGGTTTCGCCTGAACGATGCGACAAAACAGCGGTGTATTTGTTGCGCTGAGCCAAATCAACAGCTTTCATCGTTTCAGTCAATGAACCAATTTGGTTTACTTTAACCAAAATTGAGTTAGCAACGCCTTTTTCAATACCCATAGCCAAACGTTTCGGATTGGTAACAAACAAGTCATCGCCAACAAGCTGTACTTTATCGCCTAAAGCATCGGTAAGCATTTTCCAGCCTTCCCAATCGTCTTCAGCCATACCGTCTTCAATTGAGAAAATCGGGAAACGAGCGCACAAATCTTTGTAAAATTCAACCATTTGAGCAGAGGTGTAAGATTTACCCTCGCCTTTCATTTCATATTTGCCGTTTTCATAAAATTCTGATGAAGCGGCGTCAATTGCCAAAACAACATCATCACCCGGCTTAAATCCTGCGTCTAAAATAGCTTTAACAATAAATGACAAAGCTTCTTCAGCTGATTTCAAGTTAGGAGCAAAACCGCCTTCATCGCCAACATTAGTGTTGTGGCCGGCAGCCTTTAAGTTCTTTTTCAAGGTGTGGAAAATTTCAGCACCCATACGAACAGCTTCTTTAATTGACGGAGCAGAAACCGGCATAATCATAAATTCTTGAATATCAATCGGGTTATCTGCGTGTTTACCACCGTTTACAATATTCATCATCGGAACCGGTAAAGTGCGGGCCATAGTGCCGCCTAAATAACGGTAAAGAGGCAAACCTGCTTCTTCAGCCTGAGCTTTAGCAACAGCCAAAGATACTGCCAAAATAGCGTTGGCGCCGAGCTTGCCTTTATTTTCAGTGCCGTCAAGATTAATCATAGTGTTATCAATTTCAATCTGATCTTCAGCTTCCATACCAGCTAATGCGTCATAAATAGCATCATTAACATTGGCAACAGCTTTTTCAACGCCCTTGCCCATATAACGTTTTTTATCGCCGTCGCGTAATTCAACCGCTTCATGAACACCTGTTGATGCTCCTGACGGAACAGCTGCGCGGCCAAAAGCGCCGCTTTGTAAAACAACATCAGCTTCCACAGTCGGGTTGCCGCGGGAATCAAGAATTTCACGTGCATGAATATCTATAATAGCACTCATTTTTTTCTCCTTAAATTAAATAAAAATCACTGTTGTTAAATTGGGATATTTTTAAGCAGTTGTCAAGAGCCTGTCTCTTATACAC
>CALETM010000242.1 GCA_937920765.1 uncultured Alphaproteobacteria bacterium
CATATAAAATGGTGGTGATGTTTTTGTGCTCTGCACTAAAAGAGCTGATTTTGCCGCTCGGCCAGTTGACTAATGTGATGATTGCCGCAATCAGAAAAACAATATAAAATAAGCCGTTTAATAGCGCGGTTGCCGGTATAAAGTTTAAAATAATGGAGATAATTTGATAAACCCCGCCTAAAAACAGGCATTGCAATAATCTGGTCTTCATCAATTTATCTCCTTTTTTGTTTTTTTAATGTTAATATAGTAAGCAGAAAAGGCTTTGTTGTCAATCTGCTAAGCTGATTTTTGGAATAAGCGTTATTGACAAAAATTGGTCGATGTTTTATACTTATAAAATACAAGCTAAAAACGGAGAAGTCCGATGAGTAAAGATAAAAAAGAGCTTACAGATTTTTTGTTATGGGAATATGGGCAAAACCGCATAATTCCGCCGACAGTACGTATTAACGGTAAAGAATATATGGTTCCTCATGCCTATGTGCGCGAATATAAAGACCCTAAGCAGGCGTTTGTAAAAGATTATTTTGATTTGATGCGTAAAGATTATCTTAAATATCAAAATAATCATGAAGATGTCAAATATATTTCGCTTACTTCCAAAAACGGAGAACAGCATCGGTTGGTGGTGCCGTACGCTATGCGCAACCGCAAAGAAAATGCGGCAAAAATTGCTAAAAAAGTTTTTGCGCGAGCGGATAAAAAATATTGGGAAGCGGTTGAACTTTCATTAAATTTAGCTGAAGCTTATCCCGACCGTCCGTTTAAGACTTTTATTGATTATCCGAATTTAAAAGAAATGCGCAAGGCGTATAATCAGCATCAATTGCGCGAAGCTCGCGACCGTGCTGCATATATTACCAAAAAAGTAGGGTCGTTTTTAAGTAAAAATGCTGTTAAAGCAACCGATAACATTAAATCGGTTGATGTTGATAAGCTTAAAGTTAAAGCTCGCCGGTGGGCAGTCGGATTTATGTTGGCGGCAACGGTCAGCGCCGCAGTTTACGAAGCGTATCAGATTAAAGATAAAGTTGAGGAACGTAAAGAAATTACGGCTCAAGATCCGCTCGGGCATATACAGATGTTTTCACGTTGTCATGACGCAATTAAAACCAGCTTGGCGTTTGCCGAAAATTTTGCCGGTTCGGCGTTTAAAGACGGAGAAGGTTACCAGACCATTGGGTATGGTTGCACATATTATCTTGATGAAAACGGGGTTGGTAATCGTAATATTTCACCGGTTAAAAAGGGCGATACCATAACTATGGAAGAAGCCAATGTGCAAAAAGAACGCTATTTGAAGTTTAGAGGCTTAAAACAAATTCAAGAATGCGTTAAGGTGCCGATGGACGAGCAAACCACTATTGCCACCTATAATTTTGCTTATGTTATCGGACCGGAAGGGTTTAAAAAGTCAAAATATCTTGAAGCTTTAAATGAAGGTAAAACCGGTCATGATTTAGCTCGTTATTTAACCGGCTTTCGCAAACAAAAAGGTTTGCTTGCGCGCTTTTATTTTATGGGGGCATTGCTTGAAGATAAAATTAAAACTTCTGATTTGTTTGATTTAACGGCAGAAGGCTGCTACAATCTTAAAGCTAGTGATGTTTGTGTGCACGAAAAGCGCAAGCTTAAATTAGATGATGATAATTTTGCCGAATTTGATTTTAGCAAGCTTGATGAAAATTTGCAAAAAGCCTGTGGCGCGCGGCGCAGCGTGGCGATTAATAACGCACGTTGTCAAAAGGTTAGAGAAATTTTGCCCGAAAGCGTTATTCAGGGAACTTTGGAAATGGAAAATTCGCAAAAGTATAAAGGCGCAATACTTACGTCAATGTTGGAAAATAACGGAAGATAATAAAATCCCCTGAGGCGGAAAGCTTCAGGGGATTAAATTCAGGCAAACTTAAAATACCAACTTCATGGTATCTTTAGCAATCATCAATTCTTCATCGGTTGGAATTACAAATACGCGGACTTTAGAATCCGGAGTTGAAATTTCAAGCGTTTGACCGCGCTTATTGTTGTTTTCTTCATTGAGTTTAATACCCAAATAAGCCAAGCGTTCAACTACCAACTTACGAACGATAGAACCGTTTTCGCCAACGCCGGCGGTAAATACAATGGCGTCAACTCCACCCAAAACAGCAATATAGCCGCCGATAAAGCGCAACAGGGTGTGAACATAAACATTCATGGCGTCAATGCACTTCTGTTCGCCTTTTAAGTAGCCGACTTCAACATCGCGGTTGTCTGAAAATCCGCAAATACCGAGCATACCGCTTTGCTTGTTAAGCAAAGTATTTACTTCATCAGGAGTTTTGTTTTGAGTCTTCATGATGTAAAGCGGAATGTACGGGTCAACATCGCCTGAGCGGGTGCCCATTACCACGCCGGCCAAAGGAGTAAAGCCCATAGAAGTGTCAACGCATTTGCCGTTTTCAATCGCCGTAATGGAAGCGCCATTGCCCAGATGGCAAGTGATGATTTTACCTTTTTTGCCGATTAATTCAGCGGCTCTTTGGGCAACATAAGCGTGCGAAGTGCCATGAAAGCCGTAACGGCGGATTTTGTATTTGGTGTACTGTTCTTCTGGCAAAGCATATAAATAAGCTTCTTTGCCCATGGTTTGATGAAAAGCGGTGTCAAAAACAACCACTTGCGGGATTTTGGGCAAAATGGTTTTAACGGCGCGGATACCGGCGGCGCTGGCGTGGTTGTGCAAAGGAGCAAGCTCGGCCAAATCTTCAATTTGTTCAATAACTTTTTCGGTTACAACGGCGGAACCTTTGAAGATTTCACCGCCGTGTACAATGCGGTGTCCGACGGCGCTTAATTCGTCCATACTGTGGAGCGGACCGCTTAAAAGCAAGTTCAAAACTTCGCGAATCGCTTCGGTATGGGTCGGCAAATCAACCTCTTTGGTCTTTTTGTCGTCGCCGATTTTTAAGGTTACAAATGAATTGTGGATACCGATACGGTCGGCCACGCCCTTGGCAAGGACTTCATAATTATCGCCGTCAACATTAAACAGCTGGTATTTTAATGAAGAGGAACCTGAATTGAGAACTAAAATTTTTTTCATGTTTATTTCCTTACAAACTAAATTATTTATGATTGGCCTGCAAGCAGGTGATGGCGATTACGCCGGCAATATCTTCGGCAAAGGCGCCGCGCGATAAGTCGTTAATAGGAGCATTTAAGCCTTGCAGCATAGGTCCGTAAGCTTCGCAGCCGCCAAGGCGCTGCAAAAGTTTGTAACCGATGTTTCCGGCTTCAATGTTCGGGAAAATTAAAACTCTGGCATTACCGGCAACATGGCTGTCGGGCGCTTTTTTATGAGCAACAACTTTATCTAAAGCCGCGTCAGCCTGCATTTCGCCGTCAATTTCAATGCCTAATCCTTGATATTCAGGTTTTTTTAAGGCTTCTTGCGCCATAGCGGTTGCGTTGCGGACTTTGTCTACCGTTTCGCCTTTGCCGGATCCGCGGGTTGAAAACGAGAGCATGGCAACTTTAGGCTTAATGCCGAATTGAATAGCGGTTTCAGCAGCGGTTAAAGCAATGTCGCAAAGTTCTTTTTCAGTCGGGTTAATGATAACGCCGCAATCAGAGAACAAGTAAGGAGTGTCGTTAGAAATCATAATTAAAAATGATGAAACACTGCGGTCTTTGCGGGCCGATTTAATAATCTGCAGTGCCGGACGAACGGTGTCGGCGGTGGAGTGATTGGCGCCTGAAACCATGCCGTCGGCATGACCGGCTTTAATCATTAACGTGCCGAAATAAGTGTAATTTTTTGCAGTTGCGGCGGCCTGTTCGGGCGTCATGCCTTTTTCTTTGCGCAAATTGTACAACAGTTCGGTATATTCGGCAAGGCGTGGCGAAGTTTCAGGAGTGATAACCTCAATTCCGTCCATGCTCCATCCGTTATCGACAAAATGTTGTTTGATTTGCGATTCTTTGCCTAAAATAATGAGCTTTGCAGCTTTGGCGTCGGCGATAATATGCGCGGCTTTCAAAACACGCTCATCTTCACCTTCAGGCAAAACGACGGTTTTGACATTTTCAGCGGCTTTATTAATAAGCCCGTTAAGATATTTACTAAGCATTTTAAGTTCCTTATGATTTATTTTTTGATGTTTACACATTAAGCACTATCTC
>CALETM010000243.1 GCA_937920765.1 uncultured Alphaproteobacteria bacterium
ATCGGTGTGCTGTCCGTCGGGGCGATTGCCGGATACTCCAAGGCAATGATGAAGTATAAGCTCAACAAGCAGGCGGAATCTATTAATATGTTAATTAACAATGCTTTACAAACACTAAGCTCACTTGATAACAAAAATACTGCTGAAATACGGCAAAATCACAACCTGTATAAACTGGGCTTAGTTCCCGATGGCATAAAATACATCCCTAATTCTGATTATTTGTATGATATTTTTGGTAACATGATACTGGTTTATTCCGCTAATGAGGCTGAAAAAGGGTATAAATACGGAATTATGTTTGCCACCGGCGATAGCGTAAAAGAAAATTTTTTTGATATTAACTCATGCCGTAATATTGTTACCGTTGCCAAAGAAAACGCCGCCAACCTAGAAAGCGTCAGGTCTTATGATATTGAACAAGGCAAGCATTTTGGTTCTTTATACGGCGATTCTTATTGTAACAACCAAGACAAGCCCTGTCTGCGTAATTTAAAAATATCAGATATAGACAATTTATGCAGCAACCGCATGAATGTTTTTTATGTTTTATGGAATTAATAATCTATCAAATCAGAGCGTTATTTATTGCCCGCGGGCACGCCGTCTTGCGGTGTCAATATACGATTCGTTATCGCCTTCGCTACCGTGATAAGCAAGTGAATAGCTTGAAACAATAAACCCGTACGGATTGTAAATAGCGTCGTCCTTTTGTTCAAATTTCAAATTAACATAGGCAATACGCATGGTTGCGCGCCAGTAGCTGATTGAAGGATTCGGATTTCGGGTGGTAACGTCAAATGTTTTGACCTGCGCCTGCCACAAACCTCTTGAAAGCGGTTTAATCCATTCAATTTGAATATAGCGCTGCAACCCTTCTTTTTTAAACTCAGTCAAATTTGCCTTAACATCGTGTTGAAAAAATTCACTATAAACGGTTGGTGAAGAATACCAATAAAGCGGCGAGTTTGTACCCCATTGTTGCAGCAACATTTCAAAATCGTTCGTCATGGTATAGCGCATAGTTAAATATTCGGAAATATACTGTTCAGTAACCAAATCGCTTACCGGAAACCTGATTTCGCGCGGCTGCACCATCTCAATTTGGTTAAAATTTTTATTAATACTGAAAAATTGAGGAACTACGTTAATTGACGGAATCATTAAATAAATTGCGCAAACCAACATCATATTAAAGCAAATGCTTAAGCCGGCAAGCACCACCAGCAAACGAGAAGTCCATAAATAGCGGCGCTCAGGAAAAGCATCAACATGCACTTTTTCCGGAAAAGCTCCGAGTTGGTCGGGGCTTTCTTTTTCTTTATATTTGAAAAGTGTGTGAAAAATATCAAACATGCGCTAATTTTAACCTCAATTTTACATTTATGGTTTATTTTATACCTGTCTCTTATACACATCTGACGCTG
>CALETM010000244.1 GCA_937920765.1 uncultured Alphaproteobacteria bacterium
TCGTCGGCAGCGTCAGTGTGTATAAGAGACAGATACTGCAGCAACTCCGGCAAAAAATGCATACGCAATATGAACGTTACGCAAATTAATGATTTTTGTTTAACCTGCAAAGATGAGCCGCAATTTATTTTCGGCGCCATTTGGAATATACATAATTAAAAACACCGGCGGTTAAGCCGGTGCACTAAAACTATTTATTTACAATCGGTTGGCGATTCTTATTCGTTAAAACGGTTAATATTTTAACAAGCTCTTCTTTCATGTGCGCGCGATCAACCACAACATCAACCATACCATGTTCTTTTAAATATTCGGCGCGCTGAAAGCCTTCCGGCAATTTTTCGCGAATCGTTTGTTCAATAACACGCTGACCGGCAAAACCGATTAAACAGCCTTTTTCCGCCATATTAATGTCGCCAAGCATGGCAAACGAGGCAGAAACACCGCCGGTGGTTGGGTCGGCTAAAATAGAAATAAACGGAACACCATTTTCTTTAAGCAAATTAACCGCGGCAACCGTGCGCGCCATCTGCATTAAAGAGAGCATACCTTCCTGCATGCGCGCGCCGCCTGATGAGGCAACGGTAATCAGCGGAATTTTATTTTTAAGCGCAATATCGGCGGCGGTAACAATCCCCTCGCCGACTGCCGTTCCCATTGAACCGCCCATAAATGAAAAATCCATAACCGCAAGCACGCTCTCAACCCCGCCGATTTTACCGCGGGCAACCTTAATGGCGTCTTGATTGCCGGTAGCCTTGCGATAGGTGCGCAGGCGGTCGGTATATTTTTGCGTATCCTTAAATTTAAGAGGATCGTCTTGCATGGCTGGCAAAGCAATTTCAGTATATTTTTCATCATCAAAGAGCATTTTCAAGCGCTTATCGACATACAAGCGCAAATGATGTCCGCATGAAGTGCAAACATACATGGATTTTTTAAGCTCTTTAGAAAAAAGCATTTGATTGCAAGCCGGACATTTAACCCATAAATTATCGGCAATCTCTTTCGGTGTCGTCTTTTGAATTTTAGGACGAACAATATCGGTAAACCAATTCATAATGTAACCTTATGTTGTGTTAGTCTTCTTTTTTGAATGAAAAAAAGCCTGCGACTTTTTCTTTAAACGGAATCTTTGGCGCTTGCGGTTCCTGATGTTTTAAAACCTCAAAATTTTCTTGCAGGCTGGAAAATTTTTCATGCAGTTTTTCATGCTCTTTGTTAAGGGCTTTGTTTGCCTTTTTTTGGATACGAAGCTGCGCGCGAAGCGGGGCATTGGCCACAAAAGCATCAAGTCTGCCAAGCAGATAACCGGCAAAAAACAGCACCAAAATCAGCACGCTTAATGAAACGGTAATATCCAGATTAAAGGGCTTAATGTTAAATGTTGCAAAGTCGTTATTGATAACGGCAAAAATAATCACAACAAGAATCAACGGAATTTCAATTAAATGTCTGATAAAATTCATAATTTAGCCCTTTCTCTGAACAGTGTTAAAACGGCCGCCGGCTGAGGCTTTTAACATTTAAGCCTTGGAGTTAAGTTGTTCGTGTAACTCTTTACCGGTTTTAAAGTGAGCAATGCAGCGTTCTTCAACATTAACCTTTTCGCCCGTGCGCGGATTTTTAGCAACGCGTGGTGAACGTTTGCGAACCGAAAACGCGCCAAAACCGCGAAATTCAACTCTGTCGCCTTTGGCAAGAGTATCAATAATCTTATCAAAAACAACATTTACAATTCTTTCCACATCGCGGAGCATTAAATTAGGATTTTTAGCTGCAATTTTTTCAATTAATTCTGATTTAGTCACTTTTTCCTCTTTTTTCACATGTTAAAAACAATTATCTTTTTTGATAAATACCGCTTATTTTACAAAATTTCCACCTTTATTTTTATTTTACACAGACATCAGGCGCTTTTAAATATAAAGGCTTTGGAAAATCAGTGGTTTTATTTAAATATCTTTTTATACCGATTAACGCCAATTTGTCAACAGGCGGATTAAAATGAGTTTTAACCGCATGCAGATGCAAACCGCTCGGCTTGTTTAAAAAGCGTTCAACTCCGTCGCCGGCAAATGAAACCGATTTACCCTGCAAGCTGCGGATTATATCGTCATAAAATGCCGTTGCCGGCTCTGAAAGCTTGTTCAGCCCCTTATCATAGTACTGCACATAATAGTCTTCGCGCTTGGTTTCAATTAAAACCACATTAACGTCAGTCAATTCTTCCGGTTCAAAATCGGCGGCATAGGTATCAAAAGCCGAAACGCCGCAAACCGTAACATTCGGGCAAGCAAGCGCAAAAGCGCGCGCCGCAGCAACTGAAGAGCGAACGCCGGTAAACGACCCCGGACCGGTGCAAACCACAGCCAAATTTAAGTTTTTAAACTCCAAATTATGCCCGCGCAAAATTGCGGCAATCTGCGGCATTAAAACTTCCGCTTGTCCGAAATCCATTTCTTTTTCAAAACGCGCAACCTCTTTATTGTCATTAAACAAGGCTAACGAGCAAAAGTTTGAGGTTGTATCAAACGCCAATGTAAACATTTTTATTCACCACCCTAAAATTTAGTTTGCGTATTTGCTTTTATAATATAGAATCTGCAAACAAACAACGATTATTTCATTTTGTGGAAAAAGATATGAATACTGAAATGTTAAAAGATATGCTTTTGTTCTGCTTTTTAGCGGGAATCGTGCTGATTGCCGTTGTTATTTCATTAAAAATCAGCCTTGCCCGACTCCGGCAAAAAAATTATTTTTTAAACCGCGACCGCGAGCGTTATGCCGAAACCTTATACGCATCAAAAGACGGCTATTTTGCCTTTGTGTATCCTGATGAGCGAATCAAAGACCCGCGGCGTACCATACGCGAACGCTGCTCGCGGCGGCTTGCGGTAATGCTTAACCTCAAAGGCGGAACACAGTCGTCTTTTGCCGACGTTATGGATGTTTTTTATAAAGACGATGCTAAAAAAATTGCCAAATACTTAGCCTTAATGCAAGAAGAAGGCGTTCCGTTTGAAGATACGTTTACGCTTAAAAACGTTAATCGCAGCATCAGTATTTTTGGGGCGCGCATTAACAGCGCCGACGGTAATTTATACTGCGATATGCTTTGGTTTAGAGATTTAAGCGAAGATATGCTTAAAATTAATAACTTAGAAGATGATAAAAAAGAACTCGGTAATAAAGTCGGCAAACTTGAAGACTTAATCAATAACATCAACATTCCGTTATGGCTACGCGATGAAAATTTAAATATTATTATCAGCAATAAAAAATACAATGAAACGACAGGTTTGGAAAAACCGCAAAACGAATCGCCTGAAGACTTAAGCGCAACCGCAGCTGCCGTCCATGCGCTGGCACAAAATGCGCAAGCCCACAATAAAGCACAGCATAAATCGGTTAATTTGGTTATTAACGGCGCCTCTAAGCACTTTGAGCTGATTGAAACTCCTTACCATCATAACGGCGATTTAAATAAAATCGGCACTGCCGGCGTTCTGCTGGATATTACCGAGCTTGATGAAGTTAAGCGCACTTTTGCCATTCACCAAAACGCGCATCTTGCCGTTCTTTCGGCTTTAGGCACAGCTTTTGCCATTTTTAACACTCATCAAAAACTTATCTTTTACAATAAAGCCTTTGCCTCTATGTGGAATTTGAGTCCCGAATTTTTAGAAAAGAATCCGTCATACGCTGAATTTTTAAATAAAATACGTGAAAACCGACTGCTTGAAGAAGTGAGCGATTTTCGTTCTTATTGCCATGATGAAGAAAAAGTTTTTACCGATTTAATTGAGCCGAAAGAAACGCATTTGCATATTCCGGACGGGCGTACTTTCAGGCGCACGATAGCCCCGCACCCGAACGGCTTGATTTTTGCCTTTGAAGATGTTTCCGACCGCCTTGCCGCTACGCGCACTATTAACGAAATGGTAGCGGTTCAGCAAAAAATTTTGGACAATGTCGATGACGCCATTATTATTTTCAGTTCTGACCAACGTTTGAAGCATTTTAACAAAAAATATCAGACTTTATGGAAAATTAATGCGGAAAAACTGCAAAACCTATTCTTTTTAGCCGATGTTTTAGAAGAACAAAAAAACTTCTTTAATCCTCAGATTGATTGGAAAAGCTTAAAACAGCGCATAATCGCGCAGCTGCTTAACACCTGCTCGCGCTTTAAGCTAGAGCGGGTTGACGGCATTCAGCTAAATGTTATTCCGGTTATATTGCCGGACGAATCTCTAATGATTAGATATGTAGTAAATTAATTTTGACATCGTAAAGGTTATATGGCATATTATTTACATGGGCTTAAT
Source organism: uncultured Alphaproteobacteria bacterium (assembly GCA_937920765.1). Lineage (GTDB taxonomy): Bacteria > Pseudomonadota > Alphaproteobacteria > RF32 > CAG-239 > CAAFZY01. The sequence continues at coordinate 4,335 of CALETM010000244.1, forward strand.
TACTAACCAAAGAGGAAAACGTGGCTATTAATCGTGATGACGAATCTTCTGAAGATGACGAAGCCGTATTTGACTGGAAAAAGAATGGCTTTGATAAAAACGAGCGTCTTTCTTTGCGTATAAACGCCAAAGAGGCGGATAACTATAATGCCCGTAAAAAAAATCAACCTCTTAAAGCAAACAGGCCTGAAAATTTGGCAGCCGGTTTAAAAAAGATTCGTAAAAAAATTCGCGAAGTTTATGACGATGATGAAGATGATGATGAAAACGGCACCATTTTTGCTCCGATTCAATACGCCAAAGAAGAAGAGAATCCCTTGCTTAATGCTTTAAACGAAGACGAAAAGCGTTTGTTTTACCAAAAACAAAATATAGAAAAAGTCAATATGCAACAAACCGCCGGCAAAATGGAAGCACTGCACATTGCCAACAATCTGGCAAGAGAGAGCGGCTTAAAAGACATCAGCCGCAAAGCTATGGCCGCCGGTATGCAAGAGGCGACATTTCGTCCTGAAGAAATACAAGAAAAAGTTATTAAAAAAGAAGTTTCAGGCAAACTCGGCATTAAAGGAAAAATTGAAGACGGTAAAATTATTTCAGCCGCCCGCGGCATTAAAAAAATTGAGAGCTTAGGCGGAAAAGAGGCGGCAAAAAACTTAGACATGCGCGATGTGGTAAAAGCCGGCGAAGAAAAGCTTGATGAAATTAAACTCGCGGAGCTGATTTTGGAAAAATCCGGACAAGATGTTAAAAAACGTAAAGAACGTTTCAACCACAGCAAAGACAGCTTGCGACTTAAAAACTTTGAACAGCCTAAAGAAAAAAATAAAAACGAACCTGCTAAAAAGAAAAATTTAGATTTAGGGCGATAAATTATAAGTCTAAATTGACAGGTTGAAACAGACGTACTATTATGATTTAAAAATTAACATTATTTGATTTAAGGAAACATCATGGAAAATCAATATTACACTCTGATTGAAAAGCAAGATTTTTACGAGATTATTGAAAATAAATACGGCGAACTCGCTATTTTTATTGATGCTCGTGCCGGTTCGCCGGTTAATCCGGTTTTAGAGTTCGACGGCAAGCAGACCGCATTATTAAAACGCGATGAACGCTTGGCCGTTCGGCTTGATAATATTGATGCCGAAACCAAAAACGTGCTCGCCGAATCTGAATTTGTGATGATTGTGGAGCTTACCGGCGATCTTGTTGAACGCGTGTACGGCGTTCCGGTTGATAATGTTGAAGAAATTGTATTCAAAGGCCGTCAAACCCGCGCCGATGAGCTGGTTAAAGCCAAAAGCCGCGCTGATGTTATTAAACAATTCGGCGCAGTCAGAACTTGGACAGGCGGTGTAAAATAATGATAGGGTTAGTTGTAGTTACGCACGGACATTTGGCCGATGAGTTTATTTCAGCCATGGAACATGTGGTCGGTCCGCAAAAACAAATAGCGGCCGTATGCATCGGTCCTGATGATGATATGGAAAGCCGTCGCAGCGAAATTTTGCAAAAAGTTAATAATGTTGATGCCGGTAACGGAGTGGTAGTGCTGACTGATATGTTCGGCGGAACTCCTTCTAATTTGGCAATTTCAATTATGGATAAGGCCAATGTTGAAATTTTGGCAGGAGCCAACTTGCCGATGCTGATAAAACTTGCGTCATTACGCAAAGAATGTTCGCTTAAAGACAGCGTGCTCGGCGCGCAGGAAGCCGGCAAAAAATATATTAACATTGCATCGCAATTGTTAGGGCAATAAGTTATGGCTCAAAATTATTCCACCCTTGAAAACGGGGCTGTCAGCGTTGATTTGGAAATTAAAAATCAAAAAGGTCTGCATGCTCGTGCCGCTGCCGCATTTGTTAAATGCGCCGAACAATTTGACGCTGATGTTTCAGTTGAACGCATCGGACAAGAGGTCAGCGGTTGCTCAATTATGGGATTAATGATGCTTGCCGCCGCCAAAGGCACAATTATCCACGTTCACGCCAAAGGCAATCAGGCTCAAGAAGCTATTGAAGCTATTTCTAATTTGGTAAACTGCAAATTCGGTGAAGATTAGTGACAGAAAAAGCGCCCAAAAACAGAACAATTACTCTGACAGGTAAACAAATTGCCCGTTATGCGGCGCAGGCTGCAAAACTTTCAGCTCCGGCTCAAATTAATGATATTTGTGATAAAATTTTGTTGCAGGATACTTTTCGGGCGCTTAATTATTTGCCGGATAAGTGCGTTGATTTAATGATTGTCGACCCGCCGTACAATATGCGCAAAGTTTTCGGCGCAAACCCGTTTAAGGCCATGGATTTTAAAGAATATCAAAAATGGCTTGATAAATGGCTCAAAAAAACCGTGCGAATTTTGAAAGATAACGCCTCTGTTTATATTTGCTCCGATTGGAAAACATCACTCGCCATTCCGCAAGTTGCCGGTAAATATTTTATGTTGCAAAACCGCATTTCATGGGAGCGTGAAAAGGGTCGCAGCGCCGCAAACAACTGGAAAAACTGTCTTGAAGACATTTGGTTTTTCACCAAATCAGACACTTACACTTTTAATTTGGACGCCGTTAAAATAACGCGCAATGTGCTGGCTCCGTACCGCGATTTAAGCGGAATCCCCAAAGATTGGATTGAAAGCGGCGGACAAAAACAGCGCCTGACCTCACCTTCCAATATATGGACCGATATTTCAGTGCCGTTTTGGTCAATGCCCGAAAACACTCCTCACCCCACCCAAAAGCCTGAAAAGCTTATTGCCAAATTAATTTTAGCCTCAAGTAACGCCGAAGATTTGGTTTTTGACCCCTTTTTAGGCTCCGGAACAACCGCGGTGACCGCTAAAAAGCTCGGCCGACATTACCTTGGTATTGAGCGTGAAAAAGAATACGTTGCTTATGCCATGCACCGCCTCAAAAAAGCCGAAACCGACAAATCTATTCAGGGTTATGAAGACGGCATATTTAAATTACGGTTCGGCAGGTTGGGATAAACCTTGCAAATATACTTGAGTTTTAAGCACAAACACCTTATATATAAAAAAGATGAAATTACCGGTTTGCTTTTACCATGTAATCCGGAGAGAAGGAATTAATTTAATGAAGTTTAGCAAAAATTTTATTATCTGGGCTTTGATATTTTTAGCCGTTACCTCGTTTGCCGGCGCAATCGGCAGCTCTGAACAGCGCGCTAACCGCGATAGTATAGCGTTTTCAGATTTTATGAATGAGGCTGAAAACAAAAAAATTGCCGAAGTTACGGTTTCGGGCGCCGACGTTTACGGCACCACGGTTGACGGACGCAAATTTTATACCTATGCGCCTAATGATCCGTCCATGATTGAAACTTTACGTCATAATGATGTTAAAGTGAATGCCAAACCGATTGATACCGCCGGCAGCACTTTTTGGGGAATTGTAATTTCATGGTTTCCGATGCTGTTGTTGGTAGGCGTATGGATATTTTTCATGCGACAGGCAAGCGCGGGCAACAACAAAGCCATGAGCTTTGGCAAATCACGCGCCAGATTAGTTGAAAACAACAAAAAAGTTACGTTTGCCGATGTGGCCGGAGCCGACGAATCCAAACAAGAGCTTGAAGAAGTTGTTGACTTTTTGAAAGATCCGCAAAAATTTTCGCGTTTGGGCGGCAGAATCCCCAAAGGCGTGTTATTAGTCGGCCCTCCGGGAACAGGTAAAACCTTGCTTGCCAAAGCAGTTGCGGGCGAAGCGGACGTTCCGTTCTTTTCCATTTCAGGCTCTGACTTTGTGGAAATGTTTGTAGGCGTTGGCGCGTCGCGTGTGCGTGATATGTTTGCGCAGGCCAAAAAGAATGCCCCGTGCTTGTTGTTTATTGATGAAATTGACGCGGTAGGACGTCACCGCGGCGCCGGATTAGGCGGAGGAAACGACGAGCGTGAGCAAACCTTAAACCAGTTGCTTGTTGAAATGGACGGTTTTGATGATAACGAAAATGTTATTTTGATTGCCGCCACCAACAGGCCTGACGTTTTAGACCCCGCTTTATTGCGCCCGGGGCGTTTTGACCGGCAGGTTACGGTGAGCAACCCTGATGTTAAAGGGCGTGAAGAAATTTTAAAAGTTCACGTTAAAAAAGTTCCGCTTGCCAAAGATGTTGATTTGGCGGTTATCGCCCGCGGAACTCCCGGTTTTTCAGGTGCCGATTTAGCCAATTTGGTAAACGAAGCGGCTTTGTTGGCAGCCCGTAAAAACAAACGTAAAGTTACCGCGCAAGATTTTGACGATGCCAAAGACAAAGTTTTGATGGGCAACGAGCGCAAATCGATGGCTATGGATGAAAAAGAAAAAATGCTGACTGCTTATCATGAGGCAGGGCACGCCATTTGCTCATTGAATGTGCCGGAAACAGACCCGATTCATAAAGCAACGATTATTCCCAGAGGTCGGGCTTTGGGCATGGTTCAGCAATTACCTGAAAAAGACCAATACTCATACACCCGTGCCAAAATGCTTTCGCGTTTAACCATTTTAATGGGCGGACGTGTGGCGGAAGAACTTAAATTCGGATATGATGCCGTTACTTCAGGCGCATCATCGGATATTGCCGCCGCCACTAATTTGGCTCGTTCCATGGTTACGGAATGGGGCATGAGCGACACTTTAGGTCCGGTGCTGTATTCAGAAAATTCGGGCGAGGTATTTTTGGGACGTTCGGTAACACAAAATAAAAATATGAGTGAAGACACCGCTAAATTGGTTGACGCTGAAATTAAACGCTTGGTTACCGAAGGGCATGCCAACGCCACCAAAATTTTGCATGAAAAAGCAAAGGATTGGGAACTTTTGGCGCAAGCTTTAATGGAATACGAAACCCTAACCGGCGATGAAATTAAAGCAGTGCCTGTCTCTTATACACATCTCCGAGC
>CALETM010000245.1 GCA_937920765.1 uncultured Alphaproteobacteria bacterium
ATATGCAACCAAACCCTCAGATATTGAGAGAAAATGGTATGTTGTTGATGCTGAAGGTGTTGTGCTCGGCCGTTTGGCAGCTGAAGTTGCTAAAATTTTACGCGGCAAACACAAACCTTGCTTTGTTCCTAACCTTGACTGCGGCGACTATGTTGTTGTTGTTAATGCCGACAAAGTTAAATTAACCGGCAAAAAACTTACCCATAAAAAATATTTCAAACACACCGGTTGGATTGGCGGTATTAAAGAAACCACCCCTGCTAAAATTTTAGCCGGTCGTTTTCCGGAACGCGTTATTGAAAAAGCTGTTGAACGCATGATTACCCGCAACCCGATGGGACGTCAACAAATGTCAAAACTTAAAGTTTATGCCGGCAACGAACATCCGCATACTGCGCAAAATCCTGAAGTTTTGGATATTGCCGCCCGTAACCCGAAAAACAAAAGGAGTGCTTTATAATGGCTAAAAAAATTGAATCTTTGCAGGATATTAAAGCTGCTGCCTCAACAACTGCCGCCGCTGAAGCTAAAGTTGTTCGTAAAGCCAACAAAGACAAACAGGGTCGCGCTTATGCCACCGGCAAAAGAAAAGACGCCGTTGCCCGCGTTTGGGTTATGCCCGGTAAAGGCAACATTACCATCAATGAAAAATCTCTTGATCAGTATTTTGCCCGTCCGGTTTTGAAAATGATTATCAATCAACCGTTTGAAGTTACCAACCGCGTTAATGAATTTGACGTTGTTTGCACTGTTAAAGGCGGCGGATTGTCCGGTCAGGCCGGTGCCATTAAACACGGCATTTCAAAAGCTTTGAATGAATACGAGCCGGAATTGCGCACTGTTTTGAAACAGGCCGGTTTCTTAACTCGTGATGACCGTGTTGTTGAACGTAAAAAATACGGCAGAGCCAAAGCTCGTCGTTCTTACCAATTCAGCAAACGTTAATCGGTACAAAGAAAATATATATTTTCAGCAAAGGTCGGAAATTTTTCCGACCTTTTTGTTTAACTCCGTAACAAATCCGAGTAATACACAAACAGCAAAAAAAACCAAGACCGGAGCAATATTATCATCATCCGCCGATAAAAATGGTAAAACCGTTAAAAAACAGTTGATTTCATCAGCAATTTGATTACTGTATGCCTATTAAAAACAATTTCGTAATTTTATCCCGACGGCAGAAAAATGATTAATATAGCAAACTACATAAAACCGCAATATAAAGGAAAAAACATATACCACAACATTTTGTTTACAATCTGTTTTACTCTGGCCGCTTTTATACCTGACTTTGTTATAAAAATAATTTTTGATTTGCCCATACATCTTGAATATTTATTTTTCGGCGGAGTTTTATTATTTGGTTTTTTACTTTCGTTGGCAAGCTCTTACACAGCATTTTTCTTTCTCGGAATAATCTTTTTAATGCAAACCGTACAGCTGAATTATCTTTCTTATTTCGGCGCCCCGCTTGAAGCAAGTAATTTGGTGAATATAGCCCGCGAAACAAAAGATATTTTTGATTTATCGTATTTGCGAACCACCTGGTTTAATACTCCGCTGTTGCTTATATTGTACGGCTTGTGTGTTTACGTATTCAAAAAATGCAACATGGTTAAAATAAAGTGGATATGGATTATTTTACTGTATTTAGCCATGCATAAACCTTATCGCGCTTTTTCGCACACCAAAGACATTTGGTATTTTCAGCCCAGCGTAACCCGTCCGAGCTTACGCAACAGTATTAACACATTTTCATACTTTTTCTTTCGTTATTTACCTGACGCCAGTCAAACTTTGAATATTGCTTACAAGCCTTATTCGGCTCAAATTGCAACAACCTCCGAAACAGAAAATATTTTGCTTATTTTCGGAGAAAGCTTATATTCACAGCATATCCAGCTATATGGCTATAATCGTCAAACTTTTCCGCGCATGGAAAAAAGAATTAAAAGCAATCCGGAATGGCAAATTGCCTCAGGCATATCGGGGGGTATAGCCACCGCAACTTCCACCTTGTTGTTTTTTAACGGCATCAGAGAACCGGCCAATCATAATGAATTACAATCAAAAACGGCCAACATCTTTCGTTTGGCAAAGCAAGCCGGCTATAAAACATATTATTTTTCAAACCAAGAATCACGTTTAACAATGAGTTTTGGCGCCAAAAATGTTGATGAAATAATTACAAATGATATGAAACTCATATTTTTCAGTAAATACCATGACGAAGGGCTGGCAAAACTGTTAAACGAAATAGATTTCACAACCGGTAAGCACTTTGTTGTTTTACACATGCGTTCGCCTCATTCTCCGTTTGAAAATCGTTACAAAGGACGTGAAGCGGAATTTGAAAAATTCAAACCGGCGGCCGAAAGCAAAGACCGATTCACCTATTATCAAAACACCTACGACAACGCCTTGTTATACACGGATATGGCCATAGATTCCATGGTGGCTGAATTTGAAAAACTTAATCAAGGAAAAAATTACAGCATATACATTACGGCAGACCACGGCGAATTGATAAATTATAACGGCATGTACGGACACAATAATTTGGTTATAGAGCAAGCAAAAGTTCCGTTCTTTGTAAAAAAGAAAAACAATGCCGCTTTGCCGCCCGTTGTTTCGCATTATCAAATGGTTAAAATGATTGCGCAAGATATCGGAGCTGTCATACATAATCCGAACGAAGAAGATAACACCTATTATCTGCATGGCAACAATATAGATTTTCCATACGATTTTATCAAATATCAAATCAATGATAACGGAACCGTTACGGAAACAGAAAAAAACAATACGTCTAACTTAAAATAAGTATAAGCTCGGCGCATAAACTGTTTTTTTCAGGAAAAAGCACATCGGCTTAATTTCGACACATAAATTAATGCTTGCGCTTTAATATTATCCTTTTATAAATAAATTTAAGCTATTATCTATAACAATTATAAAATTTAACAAAGGATAACTTATGACTAAAATTGCTGTAATTGGTGTTACCGAAAATATCGGTCGTGAAATTTTAACCTTTTTGGAAGCCGACGGCATCGGTTCTGACGATGTAATTGCCCTTGAGCCCAAAAGCCCGCTCGGCAATTTGGTTTCATACGGCGAAGATGATGAGCTTGACGTTTATAATCTTGATAACTTTGATTTTAGCAAAGCAGATATTGCCATTTTTGCCTCCACGGAAGAAATTACCAAGCGTTATTTGCCCAAAGCCGCCGCAAAAAACATCAAAATTATTGATTGCTCCGGCGCCACTTTTGCCGATTCTGATGTTCCGATGATTGTGGCCGGTCTTAATGATGAAGACGTTAAACACGCCGCCAAAAACATTGTTTCCATTCCGTCGGCGCTTACCACCCAAATGCTTATCCCGCTTGCCAAAGTTAATGAAAAACTAAGCTTAAAGCGCTTGATTGCCTCGGCCTATATTTCAACTTCCGTATACGGCAAAGATGCCATGGACGAGCTGTTTAATCAAACCCGCAAAATTTATATGAACACCACTTTAGCCGATGACGAACAAGTGTTCAAAAAGCAAATTGCCTTTAATGTTTTGCCGCAAGTCGGCGAATTTATCGGTGAAGAAACCAAGTTTGAATGGGCAATTAATGCTGAAACCAAAAAGGTTTTAAACGGCAACATGAAAATCCACGCCAACTGCGCATTTGTTCCCGCCTTTATCGGCGCCGCGCTGTATGTTAATGCCGAATGTATTAATGACGTTGATGTTGACGAGGTAAGAAAATTGATGCAAAACACTAAAGGCGTGGTCGTTTTTGATAAACAAACCGATGGCGGATATGTAAGCTTAAACGATGTGCAAGGTGAAGATAATATTTACGTAAGCCGTCTGCGTCAAGATTTATCGGCCGAAAACGGCTTTAGCTTTTGGTGTGTAGCCGACAATCTGCGCGCCGGCATGGCCAAAAACGCCTTCAATGTTATGAAACTTATGCTTAAAACTCACTGATAAAGGATTATCCCGATGTTTCGATTATTTAAGTTTTTATTCAGCGCTTTTATATTGCTTAATCTGCTTGTTGCCCTGCCGGCAAACGCGGCTGATGAAACTTTGCAGTTTGATAAAGTTTCCAAGCAATTAACCGCTATTGAAAAAAAACTTAAAAGCGGTAATTTTACGGTGCAAGGCATAGATGAAGACGCCAACTTTTTGTACCAAACATCCGGAGGCCTTTCGGCTTTTAAGCGCGAATACGAGCGCGAAGCCGCCTATGTGCAAAAACAAATTGATGCGTTAGGCTCGGCTCCTGAAGACGGCTCAAAAGAACTTAAAGTTATTGCGCAAAAACGTACGGAATTTAACAATACGCTGGCAATTATCAAAAGCAAAATCGCCGAAGTGCAAATTTTGGAAGTTAAAATAGAAGAGCTTAATCTGTTGATTTTGAACTCTCGCAATCAAAAAATATTGGGCAATTTGGTTGCCAAGCAAGATATTCTGCTTAATCCGCAAAACTTTTTTGCCTCGGTAAAAGCATTTGCCGGTTTCTGTTGGGATATTGTAACTTCTCCGATAAATTGGTACAAAATGCTTGATGCTTCCGGTAAAAATTACATTTTAACTTATTTCATCCCTATTTTGTTTATTCTTATCGGAGCTTTCGGCGCCGGACTTATTTTGCGCCGCCTGATTATGCGTAATTGGGGATATCGCACCGATATTGAAAATCCGCGTTACGGGCAAAAACTTTTTGCCGCCGTTGCCGTTGCCGTTGCTTACGGCGTTATTCCAACTTTAATTATCGGCGGTTTTTTAATTTGGATGATAGGCATGCAAATTTTTACCACCGGATTTTTCGGCATTGCCATTAACAGCACGCTCTATTATCTGCTATACATTATTATGGCGCGCGCCATTGCCCGCGTAATTTTTGCCCCGTACCATGAAAAATGGCGGTTGATTAATTTAGGCACGGCCAAAGCCACCGGCATTGTGAAAGCCTTATATTTAAGTATTTGGATGATAGGCATTGTATCATTGCTTGAATATATTGCCCGCGCCGCTAATTATCAGGCCGAACTGATTAATTTTATCGTAGCTGCCGATTGCGCCGTAAAATCTTTTGTGATTATTTTACTGGTAAGCCGCATTTTTTATGAAGAAGAGCCGGAACAATCGGCTGAAAGCGATGCCGCCGATGAGGCTGATGACAGCATGAGCACTTCATTCAAAATTATTTTCATCAGCTCATTTATCAGCATTGCAACCTTCGGAATTGCCCTATTCGGCTATCCTGATTTGTCGGCGTTTATTTTCAACCGCTACATTTTAAGCGCTCTGCTTTTGGTGCTGTTCATAATCTGTCACCGCTTGTTTGCTGAAATAATCAAGCATGTTTTATTGCTCGGATTTTGGGCCAAAACTTTTAAAATGCGCCGCAAAATTTTAACTAAAATCAACTTTGGTTTAAGTTTGGTTTTAACCCCGTTACTTGCCATGTGCTTTATTTTTGTATTTTTGAACTTATGGGGCTTGTCCGGTGACTTAATTTTGCATGTGGTTAAAAAAATTCTGTTCGGATTCAGCATCGGCGGCGTGCGTATTTCCTTAATCGCCATCATTTTGGGTATTATCGTCTTCTTCGGCTCGCTTGCCGTAATGAAGGCCTTAAAAAACAACTTAACCAACAATGTTTTTGCCAAACTTGACATTGATGACGGCATTAAACACTCGCTGTCATCGGGAGTCAGCTTTGTAGGCTTTGTTATTGCCTCGCTGTTGGCAATTATTGTTATGGGCGGCGACTTAACCAGCCTCGCCGTTATCGCCGGTGCCTTATCGGTTGGTATCGGTTTCGGACTGCAAAATATTTTCAACAACTTTGTATCCGGCATTATCATTTTGTTTGAGCGTCCGGTAAAAGTCGGCGATTGGGTGGTATTTAACGGCGAGGAAGGACAAATTAAGCAAATCAATATTCGCTCAACCGAATTGGAAACCTTCAAAAAAACCAGCGTTATTATTCCTAACGCCACTTTAATTTCATCGGCACTAATCAACTTAACCCACGGCAATAATTGGACCCGACAAGCCGTAAGCGTCGGAGTCGCCTATGGTACCGACGTAAATAAAGTAACCGACATTTTGTTAGAGTGCGCCCGCAATAACAAAAAAGTTTTAAAAACTCCGGCGCCGTACGTTATTTTCAAAGATTTCGGCTCCAGTTCGCTTGATTTTGAACTTCGATGCTATTCAAGCAACATTTGGGTCGGGTGGAACATTCCGAGCGAGTTGCGCTATGAAATTAACCGCCGCTTTATGGAAGAAGGAATTGAAATTCCGTTCCAGCAGATTGTTATCCATCAGGGCGATACTTCCGTATCTTCAGAAACGCAATTCTACGGAAACAAAAAATAAATTTAATCCAAAGACGACTTCAAAAGGTCGTCTTTTTTTTACTTTGACAAAAGTTTAAATTAAGCGTATATTAAGATTGTACAAAGAATTATTAAAACAGCTTAAATTATGAAAAGATATTATTTTTTGCTGTTGGTGAGCGGGATGCTTATCACAGCTTGTAGCGAGATTATCTCGACTGCGGAACTTCATGAGGGTAAAAAAGATATTGTCTTGCAAGATGATTATTACACCAGCTCGCTGGTCTATAATCAGACCGCATACAGCATTGACCTTCCGTATGCAGAGCCGGTTGATTCGGTTATCAGCAAACCGGTGGTTATTAATGCTGACATCACCAATCTGAAATTAAAAGAAGTTTCAGATGAAGCGTGGGCATACATCAAAAAGTGTGAGCAAAACGCTGACGGTATTGTTACCACGCACTACTGTATGCATTACAGCTTTAAATTTAATGAGGAGCTTTCGGTTCCGGTATTTTTTACGCTTGATAGAGCTGAAATTAACGGAAACGACATGCCAAGTATTTATCCTGAGGTTGAAATACTGCCGCCAGAGCTCAAGTTAATCGATGAGGTAGCCGACAGAGAAAAAGGTACCTTAACCAAAAGCTATTTGCTTACCTGCTCTATGCGGATTTGCAGTAATGGTATTTCATCTGTTTCAACAACATCGCAAGAACTGCATGAGATACTATACGAAATCAGAATCGAGCCGAGCATCGATTCCTGGAAAGACGTAAACGCCTAACTGCAAAAAACAATAAAAAAGACACTGCAATTAAAACGCAGTGCCTTTTTTATTGTTTTTTAATATAAATCGGTTAAATCCGGCTTTTTATAATTCGGGCCTTTCAAAAATTTGCCGTCCGCGCGTTTTAAAGGTTTGCCGTCAACCAATTTCGACATATTGCTTTCATGCACGCGACTAAACACTTCTTCAAACGGAATACCGAAGCAAACCGCCATACCGCTGACCACATATTGCAAATCGGCCAACTCTTTATACATTCTAAGCACCGATTCTTTTTGAGCTTTACCGCTTTGCTGCAACTCGCCGATTATATTATCGATTTCAGCATTAAGCTCTGCTGTTTCTTCATTAATCAGTCGTTTGCGCAATGTGAGCAAATCTGCCGTAAACGGCTCGTTAATAGCGCACTCCATCGCCTTATGGCATTCCGCCACCATTTGTTCATATTTGTTCATAACACCCTCGCAATTTTGCTTTTTTATATTTAATGTTAGGCTTTTATTCGCTTTGTCAAGTTGTTTTTAAAGTAAATGTTAATAGAATCCGAAAATTGCTGAAATTTAATTATGACCGATGTATATTGCAATTCTGAAAGGAAAGCTATGTCTGCAACTTTAGATAAAATCATCAATCTGTTTAAATGGCCGATAGCGGTTTATATGCTGCTCTCATTGCCGGCGCTTTGTATGTCGGTTGACTTTTTTTCTTTTGCATCATTTAAATATTTAGCGCTCGGCGCCGGATTTTTTATGTATTTTATTGCCCGCACCATGGCCGATTCGTCGGTTAAAACTTCTATGCAGATTATTGCGCATGAATTAACTCATTCATTTTTTGCTCTGATTACTTTTCATAAAGTTGAACATATTCGGCTTGAACCTGACAACAGCGGCGGCGAAATGGGCTTTAAGGGCGAAGGCAACTGGCTTATAATCATTGCGCCATACTTTTTTCCGCTGTTCGGCTTAATTTATATGATTATTATGGGCATAATGCCTTCTAATTTAATTATGAACGGAATTTTAGGCTACTTTTTAGGTTATCATACCGATACCGTTGGTTCGCAAATTAATGATAAGCAGACCGACCTGCCCAAAGTATCTTACAAATTTTGCTGGATGTTTTTGCCATCTGCCAATTTATGGACCATCGGCAGCATATTGGCCTTTAACAGCCGCGGTTGGGACGGAGTATCGCTGTATTTTGACTTAATCAACCGACTCAATCTGCAAAACTTAAAATATGTGCTGAATCTGGTGTTCTAATAAGTTACCGTAACCGTATCGGCATCTAAACAAACTTTTTTACCAATCGGCAACACATAACGGCTGGCAACATGCCCGTACGGAAAATCCGTAATTACCGGAATATCTAAATTTTGCGCAAAATCAGCAATAATTTCCGAAACACTGCCGTCACCTTCGTCCGCTTCGATACAATTCAAAAACTGTCCGAACACAATGCCTTTTAAGCCGAAAAAGTCTTTTTGCGATTTAAGCTGATTGAGCATTAAATCAATTCGATACGTTTTTTCACCGACATCTTCAATCAGTAAAATTTTTCCCTGCAATGACGGAAAATACGGAGTGCCGCATAAATAATTCAGCACGCTCAAGCAACCGCCTACCATAATTCCTTGCGCCGAACCGGCGTTTAAGCATTTACCGCCGCTTGCTTTTTGCTCGCGTCCGGCAAACACCATATTTAATGACCGGCTGATTTTTTCATCAAGCGAGCCACTCTTAACGTCAAAAATCGGCAAAAATCCGGTATATGAAACATTTCCGCTGCAAGCAAACAAAGCATTTTGCAAAGCTGTTGAATCGCTTAAGCCGAACACCGGCTTACGATTTTTTTTGATGAGTGCATAATCAAGATACGGCAAAATTTTAGAGCTTCCCGCCCCGCCGCGCACACAAAATATCGCCTTAATATCCGAGCGCGCAAAAGCTTCATTAACATCGTCCGCCCGTTCAAAATCCGTACCCGCGGCATAATGACGTCGCGCAAAAACATGCGACATAAACTCAAGTTCAAAGCCTTGCGCTTCAAGCCATGCGGCACCGGTTTTTAATGATTCCGGCTCAATAAAACCCGATGGCGCAACCAAAGCAATTCTACCACCTGCCCGCAATAAAGTCATGCTTTAACTCCCTCTAAAATACTGTGGCAAAAATCAGGTAAGGTATTATCTCTCGCTCCCATAATCACGATTCGGTCACCTGACTTTGCCATTGCAATTATTTGATTTTTTATTTCATCTCTGGTTTGATAAAATTTAGCGTTCGCCCCAAGTTCACGGGCGTATTTAATCAAATCAGCCGACGAAATATCGCGAGTGACCGTTCCTCCGGCATAATAAATTTCCGGCATAAACAAACAATCGTCAGGCTGCATGGTTTTAGCAAAACTTTCCATAATTTGTTTGCCCATCATTCGCATCGGCGCAAATCCGTGCGGCTGAAACATAATTAACAATCGGCCGTTATAATCGCGCAATGCCTGCATTGATGCCAAAACCTTATCCGGATTATGCGCAAAATCATCAATTACCGTAATATTATTTACCGTGCCGATAACATCTAAGCGCCTTTTAGTACCGGTAAATTCTTGTAAAATTTTCGCCGCTTCAAATTTATCAACCCCAAAATATGAGCATGCGGCAATTGCCGCCATCGCATTAGCCACGTTAAAAGCGCCGATTATTTTCAATGTAAAAGTTTTACCGTCTAAATTATAGCTTATGCCATGCGGCAAAGGTTTAATATCCGAAGCATAAAAATCAGCCTGCGGATTTTTAACCGAAAAGGTTTTTATATGCGGATTACAATCTTTCAAGCATTGCGAATTAGCGCAATCGGCATTAATCACCGCGCCGCCGGTTGCTTTTTGCACAAAATCGCCGAACAAGGTTTTAAGTTCGTCAATTTCTTTGTGGTCAATGGTAATATTATTCACCACCGCCACATACGGCGTATACTTTTCAATTGAGCCGTCGCTTTCGTCGGCTTCCACCACACAGATATCGCCTTTATTTAAAATCACATTCGGAATACCGGCCTGATTGGCATAATTTTTAAGTAGTCCGCCATTAATAACCAGCGGTTTTTTGCCTAATTTATCTAAAATAAAACCTATCATTGCGGTTAAAGTGGTTTTTCCGCTGGTTCCGCCCACCGCAATTCCGTAAGCCGAATGGTTAAAAATTTCTGCAAGCAAATCAGAACGTTTTTTAATCGGTATATGCTTATCAAGCGCCGCTTTAACATCAGGAATAGAGCTTTCAACCGCGCTTGAAACATAAAGACAGTCTAAATCATCGGCAACAGCCGAGCCGTCTTGCGGAAAAATTTTAATCCCGACTTGCTCCAAAGCCGCGCGGTTTGCTTCATCTTTACCATTATCAAAACTTCTGTCCGACCCGCGAACTTCAATTCCGTTTGCATTCAAAACTTGCGCAAGCGCGCTCATACCGCTGCCGGAAATGCCGCAAAAGCTTACTTTTTTCATTGTTTTAATCCTCTACAATGCATCATAAATATCTTCAAGCTTTTGCTCTCCGGTGTGCAAGTCTTTATAATCGATTACAACATAGGTTTGCTCATCGCCATCGGCATACAGCGCCAGAGTTACCCCGATTTTGCCGTTTTCAAAAGTTGAATATAAGGTTGCCTCGCCGCTTACAAGTTTTTGTAAAAAGCCTTCCGCGCCAAGCGGCATTTCAACCTTGCGGGTTACAGTGTTGCCATCAGCATCAGTTTCATCAACATTAACTGAGGCAGGAGTGTAAAATTGTTGCGCGTTGCCATATTTTTTAGCCAGCATTTGGTAATATTGCTGATAAAGTTTTAATCCTTTGCTTGCCGAAGCGTCATCTTGAACCGGCTTGCCATAAGCTATAATCCGCCACAACTGATTATTGTCGCCAAAACTAATGTCAACTTCTCTGAAATCGGCCACCGGCTTGGGCAAATTAATGGCTTTATAAGTTTCCGGCGTGTCTTTAAGTTCAATCGGAGTTAAATAAACCTTTAAGGCCTCAATATCTTTAATCGGAGCCAGCCAGCTCAATCCAAACGGAGCCGGCGCATAAATCGCTTGCGGCTTCACATCTTTAACCTTTTCAATTTTTTTGCTTTTAGTTTTAATTTTAAGCACCGACGGACGACTGTCTAAAATTTTACCGGCTTCCATCTGTCCCGATTCGCTTGCCGATTCCTGCTTCATTTGCTTTGAAACCATTAAGTCGCCAAAAAAATCTTCCGCCGCCGATGATGTATTAGGCGCAAACAAACCCAACGCTGCTAAAAAACACCATATTTTTTTCATAAAATTTCTCCTTTTTGCATATTGAAGAAAAAAAGTTGAACACTGTTCATTTTTCTGCTATATTAAGCTTAATTTGTTAATTTAGATATAAGAATTAGCCATGAATAAAGATAATATCCAAGAAAATTTAGTCAACAAAGGGCGTGAGCTGATTAAAGAAAAAGGCGCCGAATTTTTAACCGCGCGCAAACTATCTGAAGCCTCGGGTTATTCAGTGGGAACTATCTATAATCAGTTTGGCAATATGGATAATTTTATCTTAATTCAAAATTACCTCACCTTAGACAGCCTGTATATTCGTCTGGCGCATTTGCAGGCTTCCGGCACGCCGTATCAGCGGCTCAACCTATATGCCCGCGAGTTTATTAATTTTGTGCTTGAAAATAAAAACTTGTGGTTTTTAGTCCATAACTTTCATTTACTAAACAACAATCGGCGCTTTTCAAAAGTTTATCTGCGCCGCGTAGTACAAATTACCCAACTGGTGGAAAATTCGTTTAAAGCGCTTTTTCCTGAAATTCCGCTGCCCGAACGCTTGCTTTCAATTCAGATTCTGTGGCTCTCGCTGTTTTCATTAAGCTCGTTTTTAACTACCGATACGCTTGATAGTTTTACCAAAATTAACAAAAATACTTTATGCGAATTGCTGTTAAACACCTATCTTGCCGGTATGAAAGTGCTCGAAAAGGCGCAATAAGCATTTTGCCTCAAAAAACATCATTAAATTTCAGTCTGTTAGCGCGCGCATCAAAATTTCTTGTTAATAATTATTAACAGGCGTTTAAAATGATTCACAAATAAAAAATATGGCGTTATAGTATTAACATCATTGTTAAAAAACAACGGAAGGATAAAAAGATGAGAGTGCTGTTAGTTGAAGATGATTACGCCGTTTCGCAAAGCATTGAAACCATGCTCAAAAAAGAAGGTATGATTGTTGATGCCACTGATTTGGGTGAAGATGGTTTGGAAATCGGTAAATTATATGATTACGATATCATTATTCTTGACTTAATGTTACCGGATATGAACGGATATGAAGTTCTTAAAAGCCTTCGTAACGCCAAAGTCAACACTCCGGTACTGATTTTATCAGGTTTATCCGAGCCCGATAAAAAGGTTAAAGGCTTAGGATACGGCGCCGATGATTACTTAACCAAACCCTTTGACAAAGCTGAATTATTAGCTCGTATTCAAGCTATTGTTCGCCGTTCTAAAGGACATTCCAACTCAATTATCAAAACCGGCGAAGTTGAAGTTAATTTAGATACGCAAACCGTAACCGTAAGCGGCAAAGCTTTGCACCTTACCGGCAAAGAATACGGCATTATGGAACTGCTTTCATTGCGCAAAGGTTCAACCTTAAACAAAGACCAGTTCTTAAACCATCTGTACGGCGGTATTGATGAGCCGGAACTTAAAATTATTGACGTCTTTATTTGCAAGTTGCGCAAAAAACTTGAACACGCTTCCGGCGGTAAAAACTATATTGAAACCGTTTGGGGCAGAGGTTATGTTCTGCGTGACCCCGATGAAGCTAAATAATTGGTTATAAATACTGATTTAAACACGGCCGCGAGGTTTAAAAAATAATGCTCTTTCTTATATTTCCTTGTATTAAGGAGAATAAAGATGAGCAGAATTTACCTTGCGGTCGGACGCAATAACGGTAATATTCTTAATGATTATACCGTTTTTTTATTACAAAGATTAACAAAAACCGGCGATGTATATTATTTAAATAACGGAACAATGCCGGCATCTGAATTGCAAAAACTGCAAGACTGTATAGTTTACGCCGATTCGGTAGTTCATAACGGCAATGATTACGGTTCATGGCAATATTTAATTTATCACTTGGGGTGGCAAAAACTGCTTGAATATGATGAAGTGGTTTTTTGCAATGAAAACACTTATGCTCCGCTTAATCATTTACAAAATATTTCAGCGTATCTTAAATTTCAAAATTATGATTTTTGGGGCATGACGGAAAAATATAACCATATTCCCGAAGATAACGGGCGGTTTATAATTTTTAAGCATAACATAATCAAAAACTCCAAATTTCAAGAGTTTTGGGACAATATTATTTTCAGAGATAAACGCGATACATACAAAACAATTTTAAGCCCGTTTTTAAAAGAATTAGGCTTTAACGGCAAAACCGATTTCAAGAACTACAAACAAATAACGCCCGTAAATTTAAGAAAATCATCGATTCGGATAAAAAGCCCCATCAGTTACGGCAACGCTTTTGCGCCCAAACCGGAACAGCCTCAACAAAAAAGTTTGAGCAATCTGATAAAAAATTTAAAAAACGGAATTAACGTTTTTCATTCAGGATTTTAAGAATATAATAAAAATCCAAATAGCAGAAAAAAAGGCTTGCCAATTAGCAAAAAACGATTTAGAAGTTGTAGCTATGGATAGATGGCCGAGCGGTCTAAGGCGCACGATTGGAAATCGTGTGTACCTCCAAAGGGTACCGTGAGTTCGAATCTCACTCTATCCGCCATTACAAAAAGCCCCTTTATGGGGCTTTTTGTAATGGCATATTCAGAAGATAAGAACTCACGGAGTGAGTTCGACTACAAGCGAAAGGCGGACGGAAGTACGCCGGTCGGCAATAGCCGATGAGCGCAGTGAATGGAGCGCAGCGGAATAATCTCACTCTATCCGCCATTTACAATAAAACCTGCCCTTGTGGCGGGTTTTGTTGTAAATAATGAGTGAAAGTAGAGGTTCGAACTCACGGAAGAGTGAGTTTCAAGATAAAAAAGCTGTTATCTGCTTTTTTATCGCCGAAAGCGTAGTTTTGTTCGCGAGCAAGGAAAGCGACAGCAACCGCAGCGAGCTTACAAA
>CALETM010000246.1 GCA_937920765.1 uncultured Alphaproteobacteria bacterium
GTCGGCAGCGTCAGATGTGTATAAGAGACAGGTATATTTATCCGCAAGCGGAATTGTTTTCCCGTGGTCTGAATATTTATTTAGTCCGCGTGTGCTTAAGGTATCATACACCTCATCAAGAACGCGGCGCAAATTTGCTTTTGATAAAGGCCAACCGGTTTCATGGTCTTTCATTTTATTACGGTCAAGCAATGGGATAGTTTCTTCAATCCATTTTTCTCGTCCGGCTTGTTGGATTAAACGCGCATCGTGGCTTGTTGGTATTCTCCAATTTTCAATTTCTCCAATATCGCCACCACCCCTGACAAAACGGTCGCGTATTTTTGCACTGACTGTTTTCCACTCTTTTGCCATTTGATTGCCTAAATCGTCGCTTTCATCTCCGAATAAGGCGCGAATAAATTTTTGACCGCCTTCAATGTTTCTCCCCATACCAAGCCTGCCGGCAGTCATATTTTTTGCAACTGTCGGCATTTCGCCATAAGCCTGCGCCCTTACAGTTTCGGCTAATTTTTCTACATTAAGCCCGTCTGCTCGTCCGGCTAAATCATAAGTTAATGTAGAAGTTAAACCTGCAAAAGTCCCTTTTGGGTGCTTTTCGGCTTGCGTCAATATTCTTTTTTCAGCATCAAGCGACTTCATAAAGCTGCGTTTTTTATTTACCGCACTTTCTTTAATACGCTTAACAAGGCCTTCATAGCCTTTGTTGCCCTCTAAAAATGGGAATTCTGCTAACTGCTTTTCTAAGTCGTCAACCTTTCGTAAAAGTTCTTTTGCATAATCTTTGTTGATTATGCCGCTTTCCATTTTTCCGCTAATACAACTTCTAACCCCTGTCATTTGCCCGTAAACTCCACAATGCAATCTAAAATTTCGTTATCCCAAGACTCTTGTTCACGCAAGGAGTTGAGATTTGCTTTGCTTTCTGCCTTTTCTTCCGGTGTCCAATCCGCACGGCCGTCAATATCGGCTTCTAAATCATCTAACTTTAAGTCTTGGTAATCCTTGACTTTTACCCGCTCTTGGTTTATAATATTGTCATAAACGTCGCCGCCGTCTTGAAAACGGGACTTTGGAGCAGAGGCTTTTGCCGAACTCTCATCTGTGGGATAGTAACCCTCTTGAGTAGTATCCTTTGTGTGAGCGGTCCGCTTCCCGGCGGCGTTTGTTTTTTCTTCGCTGAATTTTCCGTATAGCTTGTGGTCTTTTTTATAGAGTTCGTGAATCGTAACTAAATGCCGTTGTCCGTCTTCCAAGAAAACTGCATCTGAATAGATAATTTGTTTTCCGTCTGCGTTTTTTACACTCCAAATTCTATGCCCTGTATATTCTGTTTTCGGCAATGGTTTATATTTTCGCACAATTTCCGGAAAATTAACCACATCTGCTTTAGTTATTGCGTGCATTCCTGCTTTTTCAGCACCTTCTCCATGCTTAAAAATGAATTTAACCATTCCATAACCAGAGCCTTCAACGTCATTGATGCGCGAAAATCCGCCACGATTAACCCAAACGTCTTCCATTTCTTGTGGTGTAATGTGCGCCAATACTTCATTAGCGTCGCCATTAGGATTTTCTAAAACGCGGTTGTAACCAATATCCATATCGGTTAACTCTGTTTTTAATCGTTGCATTTCGCTAACAAGATTTTCTTCATGTATTCCTTTAGCTTCTAAGTCGTCGCCATATATATTTGTCGCCTTGCTCCAGTCGTCAAATTCTACTTGCTTTTCAAGTAAATCAGCAGCAGCTTTAGCATCTCCGTCAAATTTAATGCCCGCTTTTTCTGCTTTTCTGAATTTTGCAAGCATTTGTTTTCCTGTTAAATGTGCCCCCTTCATTGCTGTGCCTAAAATCATACCGCCTGCGCCTGCTGCTGCAACATTCATAAGGGCTTCTGTTTTTGAATAAGGCAAGTTCAATTCTTGCTTATATTCATAAACACTTGGCTGTATTACTGCCTCAATACCTGAATTTGCTACAAATTCATAGGCCGCTGTTTTTGCTAAGGCTTTTCCTACTGTTGTTTTCGCTGCCGTGCTACCGCCGCCGGTAACTGCCGATAGTGTTGCGTTTATCGGATCAATAACCGCGCCGGCTGCGCTTCCTAAGAAATCGCCAAAACCATTGGCTTCGCGGCCGTCATTAAGCGCCGCATAATATTCATATGCTTGCTTAACAATATCATCGTGTATCGTATTTTCGTCTCTAAACGATAATTCCGGGAATTGTTCTTTGAGCTTATTTGCCTTTTTATAAAATTTTTCAACGCGCTCTTGTTCGCGTTTTTTACACTGTTCGTCGCTAAACCATTTATTTTTATATCGTTTAAATGGATTATCCCAAAATCTATGCCATGCGTTTTTTGCGACATCTTCAATAAAAAATTCTCCGAACGCTGTGTGGTATGGATTATCCAATTCAACGCCGGTAACATTTTTTATATTATCAATCTCTTTTTCAAATTCATCATGCAAGTTATCAACTCGGCTGTATGAATTTGCTGTATATGTCTGAAAATGCCATTGGTCGGCAAAGCTTTCGGTAAAAGATTTTTCAATCGGCTTGGCATTTTCCACATCTACCGGCTTCATATTTTCATTATCATAATTGCGTTTAGAGGAGAACAAACTCATTATTTCCCCCTATATTCTAAAATTATCGGCTCTCCTGAAGTATTAACAACAGTCTTCCCCTTATAAACTAAAGTATAAGAGTTTTTATCGTTGTATCTGAATTCGCATTCTTCTTTTATTGTATCAGCGTTTATACTATAATCTCCGACATAAGCCTTACCAATATCACTGTCTTTAAGATTTTTTATCCAATATTCAAAATTATTTTTACTTGTATTTTCTGGTAATACTGTTTCGTAG
>CALETM010000247.1 GCA_937920765.1 uncultured Alphaproteobacteria bacterium
GGCAGCGTCAGATGTGTATAAGAGACAGCATTAATCGTATCGCACAATAATAAATCAGCACTGATGAACGCAATTACAAACAATGATATAAATACAGTAACAGCCCTATTACAACAAAAGGTGGATTCTAACATAACTTATAAATATGGTTTAACACCTTTAATGATTGCGACAAGATTCGGGTTCAATGATATTGTTAAAACTCTGCTTGATGCCGGAGCTGATGTTAATGCTAAAGACAATGAGGGTAAAACGTCCCTAATGTACGCAGCAGAAAAAGGACAAGATGAAGTTATCAAAACATTACTTAGTGCCGGAGCTGATGTTAACACAAAAAATAAAAACAATGCAACAGCCTTGATGTTTGCTGCTCAAGAAGGATACAATAACACTATAAGAACTTTGCTTGAAGCCGAAGCTGATGTCAACGCTGAAAATAAGCACGGAGGAACAGCTCTGTTATATGCCGCATATGCAGGACATAATGATATTATCAAAACTTTGCTTGAGCATAAAGCCGATATTAAAATTAAAGACGATATGGGCGCATCACCTCTAATGTATGCGGCGTATAATGGTCATAATGATGTTGTTAAAACTCTGCTTGAGGCAGGAGTTGATGCTAACGCTAAAACTAATGAGAATGAAACTGCTTTAATGTTAGCTTTACAACACCAGCATTTTGACACAGCGGAAATTTTACGCTCTTATGGCGCAAAGTAAATTTTCAAGTAAAATACAACAATAAATGTCAGTGAAAAACAGCTCTAATAAATTCCCATCCTGAGGAGGGGTGGCGGCGGAACGCCGACGGGGTGGTTATTACAACTTATGCACAGCACGGACTCGTAAATATTGCAAAAAAAAAACGCGAGCTAAAATGAAACAAAATGCATCAATTTTAGCTTAGGAGCACTATTATGAGTAACAAATTTAAGATGTTGGCAGTTATATCGCTATGTTTAGTCTGTGCAAACGTTGTTCACGCTTTGTCTTGCCAAAACGGAGATTCTTCTTGCTCAACCCAAAGCGCGGCTGACTGTTCCAAACTCGGGTACAGCACTGCCGATGTTGATAATTGTAAACATTATCTTTATTGCCCGTTTAACCTATCTTATAAAACATGCGTTGCTTTTAATAACAGTAAACCAGAGCCGGATTGCTCCGATTATCCTTTAACCTCATGCCCTGCAAACGGCGTTTGTGATAAATGCCCCGATGATGAAAACTATAAAAAGCTCACCGGTTGTAAATTAGGATATACTCTGAATACCGCCAAAACAGCGTGCATTGCAACCCCATGCCCGACTGTAGAATTTGAAGTTGATACCTCAAGCAGCACCAGCGTAACTGTAAAAGTTAAATCAACAACTTCTAATGATATAAACAAATGCGGTTCAAAAGCCGAAAAAGGATGGGAAATTTACAACACCAACACCTATTCCGGCAACTCATTGTGTTACGCCTGCAAACCGAGATCTTGTCCTGACGGTTATACCACTGAAATAACCTCACAAGACGATTGTACCGGTTTACATGAACAATTTGTGGCTGCCGACACCTCGTTTGGTGATGATGTTTGCGGTAAATGTCAAACTGTATCAATCATTACAACCTGCGAACAACATGGTTATCACGACAATATACTTGACGTTGGTTATTTATGTAAAACTGTCCAAACAGACCTCGGATACTCATCATTAAGTACATGCTATGACTGTGTTGCATGTGAAGATGCTAATATACCAAATGGGGGTATAGAAACCAGTCGATGGGATTGCAACTTATTATGCGGTACATATACTGAATACTCATCTGAAGCTATGATTTATTATGGCGGTACCACAATGAATCTTTCTGATACAGATGGACGAAAAGGAGCTTGCTATTCATGGCAAGGAGCTGAATGTACATATGGAGCAGAGGGCGGTGACTGCTACTGCCAATATGGACAAGCTATAAATTCTTGTAACGGATATTAAAGCAAGAACCGGAAATCTTTATTTCCATCTCCGTTAATTATTAAAATTAAGGCTCTGACTAAAATCAGAGCCTTTTTAATACAACTTATACACAAGCCGGACTCGTAAATATTGCAAAAAAAAAACGCGGAGTAAAATCTTCTTAAATTTAACTTTTTGAGGAAATTTTTGATGTTTATCCAAAATATATTAGCTAAGCTTGCGGATGGTGAGGCAGATACGCCGCAACTTTTTTCTGCGGTGTACACTAAAAGGTACATAATGAAAAAAGTTGCAAGTAGATGCCCGCTAGACGCAAGCACCGGAAGAAGCATGGTCGAGATGCTCGGCGTTCTGGCTATCATCGGAGTCCTGTCCGTCGGCGCTATCGCAAGTTACTCTAAGGCGATGATGAAGTACAAGCTCAATAAATACTCTGAACAAATTAACACTGTTATCAATGCCGTTGCTCGTAATGTCCAGAGCTTTAAGGACATTCAAGAAAACGGAACTGACTTAACTGAAACTTTTATCAAAATGGGTGAAATCCCGACTGATATGACAAAACCGAATAACTTCACCGGTATATATGATGTTTTTGGGCAAAAATGGCGAATTTTTATCGGTTCAACCGCCACAACAATCTTTTTATCAATGACCGGCTCATCATTAAAAACTTTATCTGCGGATAATTTAGCCATTTGCCAAACCACATTTACCGTAGCTAAAGAAAATGCCGATAGTATCAAATATATAGAAACTATCAGCAATGCCGGAACGGAAAATAGAATTGATAAGGCTTGGTTTGGCGACGCCTATTGCCACCAATCAAATTGCCTGCGAAATTTCACTATGGACGGAATTTACAATGCCTGCACTGCTCACAAAGGCGTCAATGAACCTATATATTTTCAAATAACGTGGGCTAAATAAAACTTAAACCCCTGCTTCGGTTAAAAAGCAGGGGTTTATTTTTAAGCTTAACAGCGATTATTCGCGGTCTTCACCGGTTTCTTGGTTTACGCGTTTGGCTGAAAGCTTCCACTTACCGCGGTTGTCAACACCCAAACATTTAACCCAAATGGTGTCACCTTCTTTATAGAAGTCTGAAACAGAGGCAATACGCTCGTCTTTAACTTCCGAAATATGAACCAAACCTTCGGTAGTGCCGACAAAACGAACGAATGCGCCAAAATCCATAATTTTGGTAATAACACCTTTATAGATTTTGCCTTCTTCCGGAACGGCAATAATACCGTTAATAATATCCAAAGCAGCTTGTCCGTCTTCAGTGTTAGCAGAAGCAATTTGAACCACGCCGTCATCGGAAATATCAATTTTGGTATTGGTTTTTTCAATAATTTCACGAATAACTTTACCGCCTGAGCCGATAACTTCACGAATTTTATCAACCGGAATTTTGATTGAAATAATACGCGGAGCAAGCGGCGACACATTAGCACGCGGCTCGGCAATCGCTTTTGCCATTTCACCCAAAATATGAATACGACCTTCATGCGCTTGCGCCAAAGCGTTTTTCATAATTTCTTTGGTGATAGATGTAATTTTAATATCCATCTGCAAAGCGGTAACGCCATCTTTGGTACCGGCAACTTTAAAGTCCATATCGCCAAGGTGGTCTTCATCACCCAAAATATCGGTCAAAATGGCAACTCTGCCGTCAGCTTCTTTAATCAAGCCCATGGCAATACCGGCAACCGGCTTTTTCATCGGCACGCCGGCCGCTTCAAGTGATAAAGTTGTGCCGCATACGGTAGCCATCGATGATGAACCGTTAGATTCCATAATATCCGAAACAACACGAATAGAATACGGGAATTTTTCTTTATCGGTCGGCAACATCGGATGAATAGCGCGCCATGCCAATTTACCGTGACCGATTTCACGACGTCCCGGAGTACCCAAACGACCGCATTCACCAACCGAGAACGGCGGGAAGTTATAATAAAGCATAAAGTCTTGCTTATACTCATTCATTAAGCCGTCAACAACCTGAGCATCATCTTCGGTGCCCAAAGTGGTAACAACCAAAGCCTGCGTTTCACCGCGGGTAAACAAAGCCGAACCGTGAGTAGTCGGCAAAACATCAACTTCACAACTGATGGGGCGAACGGTTTTGGTATCGCGTCCGTCAATACGGCGGCCGGTGGTCAAAACTTTTTCGCGCATAACTTTGTGCATAATGTGCTCGATTACATCACCGATATAACGAACTTCAAGTTCGTTTTCAGGATCAATACCGGCTTTAATTTCTTCAGCAAGTTGTCCTAAAGTGGTGCTGCGAGTTTGCTTATCAACTTCATTAAAAGCTTCTTCATATTTTTTAGCATAATCTTTTTCAATGCGGGCATACAACTCATCAAATTCTGCCGGAAACTTAGGTTCTTCCCAAGCCGGTTTGCCGGCCTGTTTAGCTAACTCGTTAATCATTTTAATAACCGGCTGGAAGCTTTCAAAACCGAACATAACCGCGCCGAGCATAGTTTCTTCCGAAAGTTCGTCAGCTTCTGATTCTACCATCAGAACGCCTTCTGACGTACCGGCAACGGCAAGTTCCAATTCTGAAGTTTTGCGTTCTTCCAAAGTCGGGTTCAAAATATATTCACCGTTTTTATAGCCGATTTTAGCAGCACCGATAGGTCCCATAAACGGAATACCTGAAACTGCCAAAGCGGCAGAGGCTGCAATCATGGCAACAACATCAGAATCGTTTTTCTGGTCATGCGACAAAGTTGTGCAAATAATTTGAACTTCATTTTTAAAAGCATCAGGAAACAACGGACGAATAGGACGGTCAATCAAGCGTGAAATTAAAATTTCACGTTCCGACGGTTTGCCTTCGCGCTTCATAAAGCCGCCCGGAATTTTACCGGTGGCATAATATTTTTCCTGATAGTTAACGGTTAAAGGGAAGAAATCCTGATCTGCCTTAGCCTCTTTAGCGGCAACAACCGTGGCAACAACGACTGTATCTCCATAAGTTGCAACAACGGCTCCGGTTGCCTGACGAGCTATTTTTCCGGTTTCTAAAACCAATTTACGACCGCCCCAATCCATTTCTTGGCGGCATTCTTTAAATTCAATCATATTTCTTTACCTTTCTTTTTCCTATAAACCTCACCCGAAAACATTTTCGGGATTTTATAAAACTGCGGAGCCCCATTGCCCCGCAGTTTTTTTAATCTGTGATTATTACTTACGCAGATCCAATTTTTTAATCAAAGCCTGATATCTGTCTTCGCTTTTAGCTTTCAAGTGGTCTAACAAGTGACGACGACGGCTTACCATTTTCATCAAACCCAAACGTGAGTGTAAATCTTTTGTATGAACATTGAAGTGTTCAATCAAAGTATTGATGCGGTATGTCCAAATAGCAATTTGAACTTCCGGAGAACCGGTATCGCCGGGCTTTGTGCCGTATTTGGCAATAATTTCTTGTTTCTGTTCGTTTGAAATCGACATCTTTTTTTCCTTATATTATAAATTAAAAACACGAATTGGCGAAATTTTTCGTTCGTCAACCCTAACCAGCGCTGTTAAACAACCCGAGCACAAAGCCGCCGCGGTTTTTCCGATTAAATTTTCAATCGGATATAATTTTGGCGAAATACCTTGTCCTTGTTTTAATTTAACGGCATCTTCTTCCGAAACGGCAATCACCGCGATGTCGCGCAGTGACGTCTCTGTCGGCAGAAGTAATTGCTGTCGCTCAATGGTATACACCATATTTTTTACATTTTCCAGTAAAATTGTGTCCTCAATCGAAAATATTCCGCATTTAGTTCGGCGCAATGCCGCCAAATGCCCGACTGTATTGAGTTTTAAGGCAATATCTTTACCCAATGTTCGCACATAAGTTCCTTTAGAACACTCAACTCTGAACTTAAACAAAATGTCGCTAAGCTGTTCTTTCAGCTCCAAGTCATAAATTTCAACCTGCCGCGGCGATATGGCAACGTCTTTGCCCTGCCTCGCCAACTTATAAGCCCTCTCCCCATTGATTTTTATGGCCGAATAAGCAGGCGGAACTTGCGTAATTGTCCCCGTAAATTGTGGCAAAACCGCCAAAATTTCTGCTTTGGTCGGAATTTTTGCCGATTCGCTTATAACCTCTCCTTCACAGTCATCGGTATTAGTGCCAGTACCGAACTGCAAAACAAATTCATATTCTTTTTTACCGTCCATCACAAACGGAATAAGCTTGGTTGCTTCGCCGAATGCAACCGGCAAAACTCCGGTCGCAAACGGGTCTAATGTTCCGGCATGCCCGTTTTTGTTGGCATTAAGCAAACGGCGCGTTAAATTAACCACATCGGTTGAACCCATATCCTGCGGCTTGTCAATTATCAGCCAACCATTTACATCGTCATATTTTGTGCGTTTCATTCAAGCACCATAAACAAATAGGTCATTACAATAAAACCTGAAAACACCGCAAACGCCGATTTTTCGGTTTGCTTATAACCGTATGTTTCCGGCAAAATTTCATTTACCACCACAAACAGCAGCGTTCCTCCAGCAACCGCCATTGCATACGGAATAAACGATGTCCCGAACCCGATAAACAATAACCCGAGCAAAGCCCCAAACGGCTGAATAAGCCCAAGCAAGCATGAAGTCAGTGCAGCTTTTAAACGGCTTTCGCCGGCGCCGACCAATGATATTGCCATGGTCAAACCTTCCGGAATATTATGCAGGGCGATTCCTAAAACCAAACTCAGCGGATTTATCATATTTTCAGCGCTGTAAGCAACCCCGACCGCCAATCCTTCCGGTAATTTATGAAGCGAAATGGCAATAATAAAAAGCCATGCCTTACGCAAACTGAAAAACGGCCCGTGATGCCCCATATTGTTGTGTTCGTGCGGCAGTAAGTCATTTAAAATCCACACCAGCGAAACCCCTAAAAACACCGCCGCGCAATACCAAAAACTTGAGGTGTGAATTTCGGCGCCGTTATTTACAATTTCTTGCATAGAAGGTACCAACAGCGCAAAAAACGAAGCCGCTAACATAACCCCCGCCGCTACATTCAGCATAGTGTTAATATCGCCTTTTGAATACTTGTTTTTCAAAAAAACGGCAAAACCGCCTATACCGGTAAAAAGTCCGGCTACCACCGCCGCCAAAAATCCGCTTATAAACGACGGATTAGCTAACAGAGCCTCCATTTTCTTTATCTCCTTGCTTTTTTATCAGTTGCGCCAGCGTAATTTTTTGCGGCACAAACATATCTTTATATATAGCGCAAAACTTATTTTTCATAGCTTCAGCATCATTAACTTTGGCAAAAAACACATTTTTATCCGCCGCATCGGCTTTAGCAAATTCGCCGCCGGCTTTTTTAAATTCCGCATCGGCAACCGCTAACGCCGAAAGCATATCATACTGCATTGATACCGGCGATTCGCATTTTACCGTGCGCAGCTGCTTAACCACCGGATTTTTACTGTTTTTCAATGCGTCTGAAAACTCGGTTTGCATATTTAAGCTTTTTACGCTCTCGGGCGTAACAAGCACTAAACGCACATCATTGTTTTGCGCATATTCAAACAACGTTTCCGCTGCCGGAGCTCCGAACTTAAAGTTAAAACTGTTAATGTCGGGCATATATTTTCCGTCTGCCGATTTTTGCGGCAACACATTGCCCATCACCACAATTTTTTTAACTTTTTTCTTCACCACATCGGCGGTTGCATTCAAAAACTTGGCAAAATCAGGAAACGGAGCGTTAAGCAGTATTACAATTTTTTTATCTTTAACCGACTTAAAATATTCTTGCATAAAAGTCATGCCGCTGCGTAAAATAGCCGAACCGTTAACTTCAAATTCATGTGAAAATTCATTCTCGGGGTAAATATTTTCCTCTGCCTCATTTTGCAGCTCATAATCGCCCCCCGGAACCACCCGCACAAACGGCATATTAAGAAAACTCATTACTCCTTTGGCATACAGCGCCCTGCGGCGGCGGGTTTCAAACGCGCCCAATTCGGTTATTATGCCTTTAAGCTCAATCTGCTTGGTTTTTGCCAAATAAGCCAAAACCGGCATTGCCGCCAAATCATCATAATAACCGTTATTAATGTCGGTAAAAACCAACACTTCAGGTATAGTG
>CALETM010000248.1 GCA_937920765.1 uncultured Alphaproteobacteria bacterium
AATAAAAAAGGCCGCCTTAAAAGGTGGCCTTTTTTATTGGTGAGCCCGACGGGATTCGAACCCATGACCCTTTGATTAAAAGTCAAATGCTCTACCGACTGAGCTACGAGCCCTCACGCAATGAGCAAGTATATAAAATATAAAATATGCCCTGTCAATAGAAAAATAAAAAAAAGTTAAAAAAAGTGAATTTGCTGTTTATTTCTTAATAATTATATGTTACGTTACTTACAATTGATAAGCTGAATTAACATAAATGAGGTTTGAAATGGCTGAAAATACAGGCTCAATAAATAAAAACAGCAGATATGACATTCTGCAAAATGATAAAGGCGAAATTTTAATTATCATTCAACAATGCAACGGCGGACCTGAAAACCCCTTGTTTGTGTATGACGGCTCGCAATATGCGCTTTTGTATCGCAGCCATGAAAGCGTTGTCTATTTTGAAGATATTGTTGAAGGCGCCCGTATTCCGCTTAAAAGCGTTACATCTTTGCAAATTGTTGAAATTGAAAATGATGATGTGGTACGTGAATATAAGACTCCGGTACGCATTGTTAAAGACGTTAAATCGTTAATGGACTAATTGATTGATAATAGGCGTTTTATAAGGGCTGCTACAGCCCTTTTTTATTAGGAAATTATATGATTGCTGAAATTGTTATCACAATGACTCTTATTGGGCTTCTGTCTTTATGGCAGACGCGCTCGTGTTACAGCCTTATTATTACCATGCTTTGCACCGGAATTACAGGTATATTGTTTTTTGCTTTTATAAATTCATGGCTGAATGGTCAAACCGAATCGTTTTTTGTGCTTTGGGACGCTTCTTTAAGTGGTGATATCCGCTTAAATATTAACTCTTCGCTGCGCAATTATCGTATAGTCTTTCCGTTTTTTGCCATTACCGTTTTTGCTTTAATCAATAACTTAACTTTTAGGTTTGAAACGCACAAAAAAAACATTGCGGCTTTTATTTGCTTAAATTTTGCGGCGCTCACTATGCTTATTACCGCCGCTAATTTTATTCAGCTTATAACTTTTGTGTTTGTAATTGATATTTTAAGCCAGCTCTTTATTCAAGATATTAACGCCAGCCGCCGCTATGCTATTTATAATTTAGTGGCTGATATGGGCTTGTTTTTAGCATTTGCGCTGCTCCGCGGCGGACTTGAAAATTTAACCATTTCTCGTTTAACCACTGTAAATGTTCCACATCATGACTTTGCCGCGTTTGTTATCATAATCAGCTTATTTATTAAGCTGGGATTCTTTATTTTTCACACCTGTTTTCTTGACTTAAAAAGCGCGCGTTTCCACCGTTTAATTGTTATTTTTTATCTGTCCTCGCCAGCGGCGGCATTAATCTTATTTGTTAAGTTATTTCCGTTTTTATCTGAATTTGCTGCATTTTTGCCAATAATAAATGTGGCAGTTTTACTAACTATGGTTTGGGGAGCAATCGGCGCCGTGGTTATGAATAACCTTAAAGAAAAGTTAGTTTATTTTAATATGATGCTTATTGCTCTGGCAGTAAAAACAGCCGCATTACCTGATTTTGTTTGGAACAGCCGATTCTCATTCGTCTTAATCACCGACTTTTTGCTTAATCTTTGTTTTTACTATCTGCATTACTATATATGCCGTAAAAACAATTTAGTGCGTTCATCTGAAGTCCGCCCCTGTAATCCGATTCCTTTTATAATTGTTTCGCTCTTGTGGATAATGACAATAGGAGTGTTATGTATGCTTTTGGGTTCATATTATAACACTGATTCTTGTTTTTGGCTTTGCGGATTTGCAATTTTGTTTATTATTGGTTCTTCACACACCTTAAATCAAGTGTACCGCCTTGTAAAACCAAAGTTTTTGAAAATAAAATTTGATCACTCGCCAATGCTGATTTTGTTTAGCGTGCTGGCGGCATTAGTCTTAATTGCTCGTTATGAGCTTGGTAATTGGCGTTTTGGTGTTGTTGCATTAATTTTGTTTTTAATTTTGTTATCGGCTTTTCCGTTACGATGTTTTGATAAAGATGATTTATTTTGTAATCGTTTACAGCATATAGATATTTTTCCGCGTATTTATAATAATTTGTTTGTAAAACCGATGAAAGCTATCGGCAAAGCCCTTGCGTTATTTGTAGACTTTATGTTCTTTGAAAAAACATTAATGATGTTCAGTAATTTTATCAGCAATATCACGATTCGAACTTTTCGCAAAGTCAGCCGCCTGAATATAATTTGTTATGTGCTGTTTATGGCGCTTTCTTTGCTTATTTTTGCATGGTTTATAATCGGGAGAAACAGTTAATGGCTGAAAATTTGCTCTTGTTTATTATCTTATTGCCTCTTTTAGGCGGTTTATTTGCAACTTTTTCACGATCCGAAAGCAGTATTGGCGCGTCCAATGCCGTAAGTGTTGCCGTTTGGACGATTGTTTGCAACATTCTGCTGATTCTGTTGC
Source organism: uncultured Alphaproteobacteria bacterium (assembly GCA_937920765.1). Classification (GTDB taxonomy): domain Bacteria; phylum Pseudomonadota; class Alphaproteobacteria; order RF32; family CAG-239; genus CAAFZY01. Next base: position 2,470 of record CALETM010000248.1, read on the forward strand.
TGTTTTCTATACTTGATATCTCAGATAACGGGTTTCAACTCCTTTATAAATTTAATTGGCAGATTATTCCTCAGGTTACGGTTATATTAGGGACCGATGTGTTTGCGCTTACTTTACTGCTCGGTATTCATTTGGCGCTTTTAATAGGTGTTTTAGGCATCAGACATCAGGCCCAAAAGGCGGAAATAGCTTTTTCTTTAATATTGTTATGCTGCTTTTGCGGATTCTGTTCGGCCTTAGATTTGTTTTCGTTTTACACCTTTTTTGTTTTGTTGATTCCTCCGCTTTTTATGCAAATCGGCTTAAATGGCAAAAATCAAACGGCAAGTCGTTTTTTTACATATAACTTTATCGGTTCGTTTTTATTATTATTGCCGGTAGTTGTTTTATACACTTATAAAAACAGCGATATTCCAATATTCAGCATTTCTGAAATAAACATAGATTCGCGCTATGGAGTTTTTATTTGGAGCGGCATATTTGTGTCATTTATGCTACGTATTCCGGTATGGCCGTTTCATTACTGGATAAGCTCGGTTAATACTGGTTTACGCAATTCTCTGACTTTTATTTGCGCAAGTATATTACCTGTTTCAGGTTTGCTTGGGTTTATGCGCTTTTGGCCGGCGGAAATTCCGGAGCAAATTTCCTCTTTAGCGCCGATGTTTGAGGTATTGTGCGTGCTTACAATGCTTTATCTGGCCTTTGTCGGCTATAGCTCATTAAAGTTGCACGACAAGTTGTTTTCTTACATTTTTATATATTACCTGCTTTATCTGTTAGGCATTTTTGCTCCAACCACCATATTGCAGCGTAATCTGGCATATTCATTATTTGCCTTTTTGCTGGTATTTGCAGCTCTTTCCGTATTGGTGTTTCATATTGAAGATCAGGGCGAAAAAGCATTGGGTTCCTCGGAAGGAATCTTATGTTTGCTACCAAAAACATCGCTTGCGTACGGCGCGCTTTTGCTGGCGGCAATCGGTTTTCCGGTATCGGCTTTGTTTTGGAACAATTTCATTATTGTTTCGCAAATTTTGACCGCCAATATTTATATCGGAACAGCGGCAGTGTTTACAATTATGCTGGCGGCTGTCTTTTTACTGCAAAACTTATACGGACTCAAAGATAAATCATGCCTTAGCGCAGCGGATATTAAAGTTTCCGATATTGATAATATACAATTTTCAGTTACGATTGTTGTGCTTGGAATTTTATTGTTGTCGTTTATAAAGCCGCTGTGGTTTGTGTTTTAGGTGAAAAAGATGATAGAGTATGTACTTGGAATTTTACAATTTTCTGTCTTACCGCTGGGCGCGCTGTATTTGTTACTGCGCCGCTTGTGGGGAGGGGTTTCTGCTAAAGAATACTTTTTTGCATCTAAATTGTTTGTTTTGTTAAGCATGGCGGCATCGGTATGGAACCGCGGCGATGTTTTTCAATTTTATTTCAACGGCAATATGTTGGCTACTGTTGTTTATATTTTAACTTCAATAGTGTTTTTGCTATGGATGTTGCTTTCGTTAAAATGGTTTACAACAGAAAAACTTTCAGCGTTCCGCTTTTGTTCATTGTCGCTTTTAATATTGTTTTGCTTTAACCTGCTTTTACAAGCCGTTCGGCTCGATGTTATGCTTGCCTCGCTTGCCGCTTTGTCGCTGTTGCAATATTTACTGCTCCGTTTTAGTCAGGAAAATGAAGAATTTCACAATATCAGCGGGCGGTATGGCTTAAGTTTGTTGTTTTTTATATTATTGGCGGCTGTCGCAATTTTAATTCTGTATCCGCAAGGTTTAAGCTATACCATGGCAGCAGAGCAAATTGCTAAAATGCCGCAAGATATGCTTTTTGTAACCGCTTCTGGTCTGTTGTTGATATTTGTTTTTATACTGAGTATTGCGCCGCTTCATTTTTGGAACTCAGATGTTGTCGGGTTGGCAGTATTGCCGGTGGCCGCATATTTTGCCTTTGTGCCGCAAATTGCCTTATGGACAATTTTTATTAAAATAAATATGCAGCTGTTTGCGCCTCTTGCTGAAAACCTTAAAAACATTTATTTAAGTTTCGGCGTGCTTTCGCTTATTATCGGGGCATTCGGCGCCAATACCAGCCGCAATATGCGCCGTATTTTTGCATTTGCGGGATTGCTTAATTTGGGCATTGTTTTAATTTTAATTGCTCCCTTTAAGGCTGAAAACATTGCCGCCGGCTTAGGATATATTCAAATATACACGCTTTGTATGAGCGGTATATATACAATTTTATTTGCTCTAAAGCGCAACGGCGAGTATTTTTCAAACTTAAATATGCTGACCGGAGTTGCTAAAAACAAACCTTTTATAGCCGTAGCATTGTTGTTCTTTATGCTTGCGTTAATGCTTGTTTCGCCGCTACCGATGTTCTTTTCACTCTGGAATAGCTTTAACTATTTGGTATTGGACGGACAATATTTTATCATTGCCGCCATTGTGCTGGCCATAATTATTATACTTCCGGCGTTTATGCAAATTTTCCGCACGGTGTTTTTTGCTTCAACAAGCGTTAATACTGACCGCCAAGAGCCGATAATTTATGCGCTGCTGATGATTAATTTGCTTTTATCATTAAGCATAATGTTTTATCCCGAAACTTTGTTTAATGAAGCGTTGTGGTTGATAAGCGGGGTTAAATAATGAACAAGATTAACGGCATAATTTGGCAAGATAAAGAAACTTGCGAAAGTACCAATACTGAAGTTTACAAGCTTTGTAATGAGCTAAAAGTTCCGTGCGTGGTAACTTCTAAAGTTCAGACTAAGGGCAGGGGTCGCCGCGGCCATAGTTGGGTCAGTGAGAGCGGCAATTTGTTTATGTCGATGACATTTGAGGCCGAACTGCATGATTTGAGCCGTTTGGTCATAATCAGCGGCATCGCGGTAATGCAAACCGTGCAATTTTTTTGCCCGCAAGCTGATATAAAATTAAAGTGGCCGAATGATGTGCTGGTTGGCGGCGCTAAAATTTCCGGCATTTTATTTGAGCGCGGACCGGCTGATTTTTGGATTATGGGCGTTGGTATTAATATTGTTTCGCACCCTGATTTAGGCGCTTCCGGCTATGCCACGGCGGGGCTTAACGCTTTGGGTGCAAATACCGACCGAATAGCCGTGCTGAAAAAACTTATTGCGAATTGGAACGCGCTGTTGTACATTTACCGGCAAGAAGGATTTGCAAAATTAAAACAAATGTGGCTTAACAATGCCTACAACCTTAATAAACCGATAGTTATAAAACAAGAAAATAATGATAAAAGCGGCATTTTTGCCGGCATAGATGATAACGGATGTTTGTTGTTAAACAATGGGCACAAGACCGAGGTTATAATTGCCGGAGATATGTTTGCCGCGCCAAAAGAGGAAAAAGATGATTAAAAAAGAAGGAATATATTTTTTGCCGCTGGGCGGCGCCGACGAAATCGGGATGAATATGTACGCATACGGCGTCAACGGCAAGTGGATTGTGGTTGATACCGGTTATGGTTTTTTAAATGATGACTACCCCGGAATGGATATGTGCTATGCTTCGCCGGAATTTTTAGAAGAATTTAAAGATGATGTAAAAGGCATTTTTATTACCCATGGGCATGAAGACCACATGGGCGCCATCGCTCATATTTGGCCGTCTTTGCAATGTCAGGTGTATGGCACTCCTTTTGCGTTGGGACTGATAAAAGAGCGCTTAAAAGAATATAAAATGGAAAAAATCGTGCCGTTAAATCCTGTTCACGCCGGCGATACGGTTGAAGTTGACGGGTTTACGGTAAAATATATTCCGCTGGTACACTCCGTGCCTGAAACTTGCGGATTGCTGATTAAAACCGAGTACGGCAATATCTTTCATGCCACCGATTGGCGCTTTGATGACGGCAGGCTTGATATGCTCCCGACCGGCATGGCAGAACTGAAAGCCGCCGGCGATGAGGGCATAAATATGTTTGTGTGCGACTCTACCAATGTTATGCTTGAAAAAATTCAACCGAGCGAGGCGGTTATTCGTCAAAGCTTGCTTGAGCGTATTCCGCAAATTGAAGGCGGCTTAATCGTCACTTGCTTTGCCTCTAACTTAATGCGGCTTGAAAGTTTGGTTTTGGCCGCAGAAAAAGCCGGCAGAACTCCGGTTTTAATGGGTAAAAGCTTAATTACCAATATGAAAATCGCCAAAGAATGCGGCTATTTTGCCGATTTGCCTAAAGTATATACGCCTGAAGAAGTGCAAGGCATCACCGAGGATAAAGCTTTGTATATTTGTACCGGCTCGCAAGCCAACTACCGCAGCGCCTTAAGCGTTATTGCCAACGGCGACAGCAAGTATGTTAAGCTTGGCAAAAATGACACCATTATTTTTTCTTCCAAAATTATTCCCGGAAACGAAGAAAAAATTGAGCACATGCAAGAAAAAATGATTGATTTGGGCGTTACCGTCATTACTGAAGAAACCGAACTGGTGCACACTTCCGGACACCCGTCTAAAGAAGAGCTTAAAAAAATGTATCAAATTTTGCGTCCGCAGATTGTTTTTCCGGTTCATGGCGACAAGCGCTTTATCCGCGAGCACAAACGCTTTGCCTTAAGCTGCGGCGTGCCGGAAGTTTGTTCGGGGCAAAACGGCGATATGTTTTTAGTACACGGCGGCAATATTATCAAAACCGAAGAAGTTGAATCCGAGGTTATGGGCGTTGATCGCGGACGTTGCGTGTCTTTAACTTCTGACGTTGTTAAAAGCCGCAAAAAAATTGCTTATAACTGCAGTTTGTTTATCAGTGCGGTCATTACTGCCGATAATCATGTGGCTGATTTGCAAATTTCATCAATTGATATTTTAGAAGCCAAAGATTGGGAACCGCTTGCCGCGGAAATTAAACAAGCCGTTATTCCGCAAATTGAAGAAAAACTCCATGAATGCGGCGGATTAACTCCGGCGGTTAAAGATTTTATCAAAGGACGGATTCGTAAAAAAGTTCAGCAGGCAACCGATATTAAACCGGTTACTTTTTTCCATATTTATCAAGAAAATGAGGAGAATTAAGATGTTAAATGCACCCAAATTACACAAAGGCGACAAAATTATGATTGTGGCGCCGTCGCGCGGCTTAAAACTGATAAGAGCCGACTGCCGCAAAATTGCCGAACAACGTTTGGCAGAGTGGGGAATTGAGGTTGTGTTTGCGCCCAATACCACTGATGAAAATTATAATATGTTAGGCTCCGCAAGCATTGAAAAGCGCGCCGCCGACTTAATGACAGCATTTGCCGATAAGTCGGTTAAAGGCGTGTTTACGGTCATCGGCGGGTTTAACTCCAATCAGCTTTTGAAGCATTTAGACTTTGAAGTTATCAAACAAAACCCGAAAGTGTTTATCGGCTTTTCGGATATTACCGCATTGCATGCCGCTATACATGCTAAAACCGGTATGGTTACATATTACGGCCCGCATTACAGTTCTTTGGGTATGCTAAAAGGTTGTGAATATACTTTAACAAACGCTCATAACATATTGTTTAATCGTGGAAAATACGAATTAAAAGCCTCTGAAGAATGGAGCGACGATTCGTGGTTTTTAAATCAGGAGCAACGCGAATTTATTAAAAATGACGGTTGGTGGCATATTCACTCCGGCAACGCCGAGGGCACGATAATCGGTGGCAATTTATGCACCTTTAATCTTAATTTAGGCACTGAATATCGTCCGCAGTTTGTGAAAAATACCATTTTGTTTATTGAAGACGATGAAGAATCTAAACCTGTGCATTTTGAGCGCAACTTGCAGGCGCTGATTAATCAGCCTGACTTTGCAAACGTTAAAGGCTTGGTTATCGGTAGGTTCCAAAAAGCTTCCGGCATGAGCCGCGAGACTCTGGAGTTTATCATTAACTCAAAGCCGGAACTTAAAAATATGCCGGTTATCGCCAATATTGACATGGGACACACCACGCCGATTGCCACTATTCCGCTTGGCGGCAAAGCCGTTATTGAAAACGGGCGTATTTTCATTGAGGCTTAATTTATAAAGCTTTTACAACAACTAAAACAAAAATGCCTGCTTGCTGTGTTGCGGCAGGTATTTTTGCATTTTAAATTTTTTTGGCAAATTTAATTTTGTGCTTGTTTTTTAGTAAGTTATATGCTAAAATCCCTTCTATAAAATACAAATTATGTCTAC
>CALETM010000249.1 GCA_937920765.1 uncultured Alphaproteobacteria bacterium
GGAAAGCCGATAATCATAAAGTTTTCACCGAGCTTATTACGTACCTTAAATTGGGTAACTTGTCCGTTTGCGGTTTCAAGCGTAACATCGGTATTAATATGATTATCTTTATTAACCGATGCTTTGGCTAAAATAGAAAGCTCCGATTCGGCGCACTTAATTTTACCGCATTTGCCTACATCAAAGCGAGAAAGCCACAAATTCGGAACCACAAATTTACCTTCAGAAACTGAAACCACCTTAGCGGTTTTGCCCAAAAAATGGCGCAGATTTTCAAGATTAATGTCATTGGTAGTGGTTAAAACTCTGCCGATAACGCCGGTCTGAGCGGTGGTAATTGAGCCAAAGTGAAAGGCGTCAAGCAAATTTTTCCATTCAACGTCACAACCGTCATTCGGATAAATTTTGAACACGCTCACATCATAAGCAACCAAACTCGGGTTGCTCTCAAAATAGTTGATTAATGTAGTAATTTTGTTTTGCAGCTCAATATCAGCGTCAAAAGTAATGGAATAATCCGCCCAGTTGGTGGTCATATCGGTAATTCCGGAACCGCGCAAAACGTCCAAAAATGCCAAAATCAGCGGGCGAGATTGCGGAACATATAACATCATTTCGCTTTTGCGGTGTAAGGTCATGGTTTTAGTGTCGCTGTTGTATGAATAATAAACTTCAGCGGCATTTGTAATCATATTAACAACGTCGGTAAACTCGCCTTTAATATTATCGCCGGATAAGCTGGAATAAGGAGCGTCTTTGGCCACCAGTTTAATACCAGCCTCTTTGGTTAATTTATATAAAGCTTTTTCTGCCGGCATAGTATCAAACGTAAAGCCGGTAACTTCAAAACGCGGAAGTTTGTCATTACGCTCCATACGTTCAAACTTAAACGCCGAATTATTAATCGGCAAAGTTAAAACCATTTGCTGAGTTTCCCAGTTTACATTGCAGCGCAGCGGGGTTTCCAAATCAAGCGCATTGGCGCCGTCAGGCGTGCGGATATAACGCTGATCTTCCGGATAAACCACTTCGGTATTAAAGCGGTAGATGTCAGATTCATCATCTTTGGTTACCACGGTCTGTTCATTTTTGTGTAATTGGCATGATGCAACAATTACACAGGCACATAAAACGGTTAAAAGATAAATTTTTTTTATCATTCTTGTTTTTCTCCGTTATATTCTTCCACATCTTCAACGCTGACTTCGCCGTCGTCTTCAGCTTGTTTCAAAAGTTTGTTGACAACGTCGTCCATATTCATACCGGCGCCGATAGTCGGATCGGTTGATTTGTCAACTTCGCCGAGCGCCTCTTTCATTTTGTTCAATTCTTGCGGATCTTGTTTTACCATATCCGGCGAGGAGTTATTCTGTAATTCTTGCTGATATAAATTAACGTTTTTCTGCAGAGCTTTTACACCGCCGGCAATTTTGCGTTCAACATACGGATAAAGCTCTTTGCGTGATAAAATATAGTTGCCGGTGTCGCAGATTTCTTCAAGCACGTCTAAAATGTAGTTGTAAAAAGGATATTCTTCTAAAGCAATATTACCCATTCTGATGCAACGAGCGGCAATCCGTGAAATAGTGCGGTCGTAATAATCTCTTAAAACCAGATAATTATCGACATACCATAAATCTTCTTTGGTAACCGGTGTGTTTACGGTATTTTGAGCGGCAGCTCCCGATATTGCGGCATTTTCGTTTTGTTCCATATCTAACTCCTTGAGTTTAAGAATAATTGAGGATAAAGCTTTTGTAAATCACTTTTTTACAATAAAACAAAGTTTTTACGCTTAGCTTTTTTTGTCTTCCGATGTGGCAGGGGTATCATTATCTTCAACATATTCCCATTCCCAATCTTCATTATCAGCATTATCGGCATTGCCGTCATCATCAACGTATTCCCATTCCCAATCATCGTCGCCGGATTCGGCATTGCCGTTTTCATCAACGTATTCCCATTCCCAATCGTCATCATTTTCAGATTGCGGAGCGCTCGCTGCCGGTGTTGAACTTTTAGATTTGGCAGGTGCTTTTTCAGTTAATGAAGTATCCGGAATGTCATCAAGTGAAATCGGAGTATCCGGAATATCGTCAAGCGAAATCGGGGTGTTTGGCAAGTTTGCCATTGAGGCAACGTCTTCAGGAATAACCAAGGTGCTTTTGTTCTTCTTTTTAGGAGCAGGTTGATTGATATTTTTATTTACCTGATTGTTTTTATTGTTTGGCGCCGGTTGTTTATTGTTTTTAGCCGGTTCTGATTGCAGCGCTTGTTTAATTTGCGCCAGCGGATTTTCAACTTCTGCGCCGCTATCATGCATTGCAGGTTTGCTTTCTGCCGGTTTTGCTGGTTTAGTAACTTTTATTTTTTCAGCTAAGTTATTTGGCGCGCTATCAATTAAATTTTGGTTTAACGGCAGCGGACGCTTATCGCTTAAATGCTCATTTGTTATTTTATCGGGCAGCTGATTGCTTTTAGGCGCTGAAACTGCAGGCTTAGGTTTGTCTGCAATCGTATTCTCAGCTGATTGCGTCGACATTGCCGGTTTAATATCTTTAATTTGCGGTTTAACCTCTTCTTTAACCGGCTGTGGCGTTTTAACCGAACTTACTGCCGGCACGGCATTGTTGTTTTGCTCCGTTGTGTTTGGAAAAGTAAAAGACTTATTCTGTGATGCCAACATAATGTCTTTCATCATATTGGCAATAGCCGATTGCGATTCTGTAATTGAGCGGGTAATGGTTTCGGTTAAAGTTCTGATATCTTCTTTATAACGCTTTTCAGTTTGCTGCAAGGCAAAAGATAATGAGTTTGAAAGCTCAGAAGCAAACGAAGCATCAATAACCACGCCGCCTGAACTTGCGGCAGTTTTAGGCGCTGCTTCTGTTTTGTTTGCTACCGGCGCGGCAGTTTGCAACAAGTCATTTGCGCTTTTTTTGCGAAAGTTGTTTTCGGTTTTAATATTCGGTGAAGTTAAACCGCGTTTGTGTTCAACTTCTTCAATGTGCTCAAGCAAAAGCGAGCCACCCGGAAGCGTGCTTAATAAAATGCGAATATCCGACGGAAGCGCCAATAACATATCGTCAAATTGTTCTTGGCGTTCTTTGTTAAAAATATGCATTTGCCGATAAATATTTAAAAAACGCTGAGCAACCAAAATCGGCTCTTCTTCGTTTTTTTTCTTTCTGCCAAATTCCGCAGATTCTACCAGCTCATCAGCCACAGTCAAATCCCTTTAAAAAACTTGATAACATACTAAAGCTGTCTCTTATACACATCTGACGCTGCCGACGAATAGA
>CALETM010000250.1 GCA_937920765.1 uncultured Alphaproteobacteria bacterium
GTGTATAAGAGACAGGGGTTATCATGAAAAAATATTTATTAATACTTGCGTTCAGTCTGTTTGCTTTTTCGGCAAGGGCGCTTGATATGAATGATTATAGCTCTTTATACGGAACTTGGCAGCCGCGGGGTGAAGAAAGCGAAATTTTCAGCGGTGAAGTGCGGATTATGGCGCTTAAAGGCAAAATTAGCAAAATGTTATTGCTTTATGATGATTTAAAGCATGGTATAGTCTGCTCATTTATTACGCAAGAAGACCCGAAAGATGTGATGTGTATGGGAGGAATCGTCAGCAAAACCGATATAACCCCTGACGACCGTCTGGATTTGGTATTTAGGCATTTCAAGGACGGTTATGTGATACTGACTTTTGATTTACAAGGCGATGTGCTTGAAGTGTTTGGAATAGATTTTAAAGGTTTTACCGAGCATGCGCGTAAAAACCTAATGAGTGTTTTAACCAGAAAATAAAATCTGTTTAATTTAAAGGAGTTTAAGATGAAAACAAAAATTTTATCGGCATTGTGCTTGGTGTTGCTGTTTAGCGCCTGCCAGAAAAAAGATGAGCCTAAAAGCTATTTGGATACCAACACCTACAATATTGAAGATGAATTTTCATTATCGGTTTTGATGTATGATGAACATAACACCTTGGTTCTGCAAGCTTTGGGGGTTGAAAACAATAATCCTGACCAGCGGGCGCAAATTGAGGCAATCGCCCGAGAAGACGAAAACAGAGTTTGGGATGCCGAACTCCGAGTTTATTATATGCACGGTCTTATGAATCAGCTTGAACTTAAAAAGCGGCTTATTGCGCAAATTCAGCAAGAAAATATAAATTTAATGGTTAAAGCGCACCCTTTAGATATAAAAGCATTACATCGGGTGCTAGGAACTTATGTCGATAATTTAGATGAGGCAATGGATAAGCAAAAAGAACGCGGCATTCCTTTGGAAGGGGCGGTTGTGGATTATATAATGTTTAATCCGCAAGTGGATTGGCGTATATTTGAGCAAGGATTGCCGGTTCCAATGATTAATTCGGCAATTAAAATCGCGGCGTCGCGCTTTGATAACATAAAAGTTTATGATGATGCTATGGCTTGTCTTGATAAGGCTTATAAAGATAAGAATGCCAATAAATCAGAAAGCATGGATAATTGTATGCAAGAATACCGCAAGCAACTTTCGGCTGAGGCGGTAAAAGTTGTTGAACAGTTGAAACCGTATAGAGCACATTTTGCTATTGGCAGACCGGTGCCTCCTACTGAAGAAATGGAAAAACAAGTTTCTGAAGATGGGGCTTATCATCAGTGGGTTCCTAAAAAGCAAGAAAAATAACTAAAAAGCTTTATATGTTTTGTATAATTACCTGATGATGATATAAAGCAAGCATCGATCTGACGCGCAGAATTTACAAGCGTTGTCAATTTGTTGCATTGTCATATCTTTAAGGCAGATCCTGCTGTTAAAGCATTCTTTGTCGCCATATATGTAATTACTCCATGTGTGAAAGAGAAGGGGTGAACACCTCTCTTATACCGGAGTGTGACAGAGTGTGGTGTAAAAAGCGGCTGAAATTTGATTTCATAATAAAAATCTCCTCAAAAAGTTAATTCTGAAGAGATTTTAGCTTGCGTTTTTTTTTGCAATATTTACGAGTCCGGGGTGTGTATAAGTTGTAATAACCACCCCGTCGCATCTGCCTCACCATCCGCAGACCTTTTAGATTGTGCAGTTGCAGAAAAAACTTGCGGCGCATTAGCCGCATTCTCCGCGCCCCTTTGGTCTTTTATTTAAATTCAAATTTCAAGGTTGCATCTCGATTGCCTAA
>CALETM010000251.1 GCA_937920765.1 uncultured Alphaproteobacteria bacterium
CATCGGAATTAAAAGCCGCGCGTCGGCGGTGGCGTGCACTTCAGGCGGAACTCCGGCGCTTTCACGCCCCATTAAAATAATGTCGTTGGGTAAAAATTTAAAATCAGTGTACGGTTCGGAAGCATGAGTTGTTAAAAGCACGATTCGTCCATACTCGTCAGGGTGCTGCGCCCGATAAGCCAAAAAATCTTCCCAACAATTATGACGGCGGTATTGCGCTAAATTTAAGTAATCCATACCGGCGCGCCGCATGGCTTTTTCATTAAATAAAAAACCGCAAGGCTCAATAATGTCAAGCGGCAAATTAAGGCACGCTCCCAAACGCAGGAGTGTGCCTGTATTTTGCGGAATGTCAGGTTGAAATAATGCTAACCGCATTTTTTTAAGCCCTATTGCTTATTGGCGTTTTGGCGAGCGGCATACAAAGCGGCAAAGTCAACCGGAGTGAGCATAAACGGAGGCAGTCCGCCTTCAACCAGGCATTGAGTTACCACATTGCGGGCAAACGGGAATAAAATTCTCGGGATTTCAACCGCCAAAACCGGCTCTAAATGTTCGGCCGGAACGTTTAAGGTAACAACCGCGGCATATGAAAGCTCTAAAATAAACAGTTTTTCGCCTTCAACATCTCCGTTTAAGGCAATGTTTAAACTTACATTATGACTGCCGTTAGCCAGTTTTTGCGACTGAACGCTCATCTCAACTTTAAGCTCCGGTTTTTGATTGATTTTAGCAAAAATTTCCGGCGCGTGCGGAATTTCAAGTGATAAATCTTTAATGTATTGGTTGTTGATTATAATCGGAGGTTGTCCCATGTTTACCTCGGGCTGTTTTTCGTCAGTCATTGTGTTATCCTTAAAAAATTAAAACAAAACTTAATATCCTTCTCATACAGTAAATTGTGCAAGTAGTCAAACATAATAGTTGATAATTGGGATAAAAGTCCTTATATTACACATAGATTTTTGAAAACGAGGGATAATATGTCAGCTTATTTGGATATAATTTTTTTACTGATTGTCGCGGTTATAATTTTTGCCCGTTTGCGGAATGTGCTCGGTACAAGACCGGAGCAAAATAACGAGGTAAGAGTTGTTTCGCATGAAGAATTTGAAAAAATCAAGCAAGAGGTTGAAAAAATAATCAGCACGTCGGTTGAACATAATGAGCCGGTTGATGTTGATAATCTGCAAGGAGTTGATAAAGTTTTATACCAAATTCCGCATTTTAACCGCAAAGATTTTTGCTCCCGTTGCTCCAAAGTTTTTGAAATGGTTTTAACCGCTTTTGCCGCTTGCGATGAAGAAACGCTTAAAATGCTTACCGGTAAAAAACTTTTTGACGGGTTTAAAAAAATTATCAGTGATCGCAAGGCTGAAGGCATTACCGCCGAAACTGATTTAATTAAAATTGATGATTTAACCATTGCCGATGCCAAAATTTCATCAAAAGGCATTGCCAGCATTGTGGTAAAATTTATCAGCGAACAAATTAATTTGCTCAAAAATGCCGCCGGCGAAGTTATTGAAGGCGATGAAAATTTTGTGCAGCAAATTACCGATGTGTGGACATTTGAAAAAGATATAAATTCAAACACGCCGGTATGGTTATTGGTTTCAACAAAGAAAAATTAATGAAAAAACTCGCTCTTTTACTGATGTTTGCCTCTTTATCCGCCTGCTTCTGGGAGCGGAGCACTCCGCCGTCGGCCGTTATCGGGGCGGAAACGGGAGTCGAGTTACAGCCTGTCGGTTTTAACCAACTTAAAAATTTTGATGACGACAATTTGCAAGAGGCAATCCCCGCATTTGCCAAAAGCTGCGAAGCGGTTGCCGCTAAACCGGATATTTTGCAAAAAGCGCAAATTAAAATAACGCCGGAAGCGTATTTGAGGGCATGCCGTCGGTTTAGTGCGCTCAATATTGCCACCGACAAAGAGATGCGGTTGTTTTTACAAGAAAATTTTCAGCCTTATCTGGTTTTGTATAATTTAAATGATAACGGCAAGTTTACATCGTATTATGAGGCGGAACTTAAAGCTTCCCGCCAAAAGCACGGCAAGTATAAATACCCGATTTACGGTCGCCCGAATGATTTGCTTGAAATTAATCTGCAAGATTTTGACCGCGCTTTACCCAATAAACGCCTGCTCGGCAGAGTGCAAAACAATAAAGTTGTGCCGTATTATACCCGCGCTGAAATCGAGCGCAACGGAGTTGATGCACCGGTTATTTTGTGGGGCGATGACGCGGTGGATATTTATTTAATGCAAATTCAGGGTTCGGCGGTAGCTGTGCTTGATGACGGCAGCAGCGTGCGGATTCGTTATGCCGATAACAACGGGCATAATTTTGTCGGTATCGGCAGTATTTTGCTCAAAAAAGGTTTGCTTAAACCCGGCGAGGCGTCAATGGATAAAATCCGCGACTGGTTAAAAGCCAATCCGCAAACGGCGCAAGTGAACATGAATGAAAATCCGCGTTTTATTTTTCATCGCATTTCTGATGCCGACGGTCCGGTCGGGGCGCTTGGCGTTTCATTAACTTCAGGTCGCTCGCTTGCGGTTGATAACGGCTATATTCCGCTCGGCTCGTTGCTGTGGCTTGAAACCACGGCGCCTGATAATGAGCCGTTGCAAAAACTGGTGTTGGCGCAAGATATCGGCGGAGCCATTAAAGGAGCGATTCGCGGTGATTATTTTTGGGGGCATGGCGAAGAAGCTTTGCTTTCAGCCGGTAAAATGAACGCGGCCGGACGCTATTATATTTTAATTCCCCGCGGATCTGAGGTTAAAATTGGCAAATAATGAAATTAAAATCAGCGATGCCGATAATGAGGCATGGCAAGAGGCAGTAAAAAATATTGCCCCGTTGCCGCATAAATCGGTTGCTCTGCAAAGCAAACCCAAAACAGGCTTTAAGGCGGAAAGGGAGCAAACCGTTCCGCTCAAACTTTATCATCATAAATTAGAGCTTGGCACTACTGCCGATATTGACGCTAACACCATGCGCCGTTTTAAGCGTGAAGAGTTTGCGGTAGAAGCGTCGCTTGATTTGCACGGCTACACTGAAGACAATGCTTATGACGCGGTTTACAAATTTGTGACCAATGCGTATTTAGCGCGCAAGCGCTGCATTTTGATTGTGACCGGTAAAGGGCTTCAGCATCAAGACGAAGATGTTTTTGCCCCTAAAGGCGTGCTCAAAGACCGTGTTCCGCAATGGCTTGCGCAAGATAATTTAAAACAGCTTATACTCTCGTATATTCACCCGTCGCCCAAGCTTGGCGGCAGCGGCGCATTATATATTTTGCTGCGCCGCCATCGTGATTAAGCTTAAACTTTATACGGAATTTTAGAATAAATAAAATTGCTTATGCGGTTGGGCAAAACGGCGCCAATCCAAGCTGCCAAGCGCATCGGCCATGGAAAAGCAATCAGCCCGATGTTTTTATTAATACGTTCGGCAATAATTTCCGCCGCATTGTCAGCTTCCATAAAAAACGGCATCGGACAGGTGTTTTTATCGGTAATGCGCGAGCGCACAAAACCGGGGCAAATTACATTAAGCTGAATGTTTTCTTGCGCCAGTCTGAGGCGCATGGCCTCGCCGTAAGCTTTAACGCAGGCTTTGCTGGCGCTGTATGACGGACAGCCCGCCAAACCGTGGTATCCGGCAATTGAGGCGGTAATGGCAATAATCCGCGGCTTTATCGTGTTTTTACGCTGCCGATAAATTTCAATTGCGGGAGTTACGGTGTTTAAAACGCCGAAAATGTTGGTGTTAAATGTGTTATATATGTTTTCTTCCGTTTCGGCGCCGGTTGAAACTCCGGCGTTGGCAAAAATCAAATTAAGCGGGGCGACATCGTTGCATTTTTTTATCCATGCGGCAGTTTTAGCTTTATCGGTTACGTCTAAAACAGAGGTGTGAACTTCAGCTCCGAGTTGGCGGCATTGCTTGGCCACTGAATTTAAGCGCTCTTTGTTGCGTCCGCAAATAAACAATACGGTTTGCGGCAGTTTGGCATAATATAATGCCAGAGCTTCGCCGATTCCCGATGAGGCGCCTGTGATTAAAATGTTTTTTATGTTTTTATCCATTAACTTTTCCTAGTAAAATATTAACCGGTTGTTATTATATTAAACTGAAACCGTTAAAAAAGGAGAAATATTTTGCATCTTTCCAGTATGACAGGATTTACCCGTGGCCAAGGCAGTTTTAGCTATCAAAATAAAACTTACGCATGGGTATGGGAAATTAAAAGCGTGAATGCCAAAGGGCTTGATGTTAAAACTCGCATACCGCAATGGCTTTCAGGCTTAGATGAAGAAGTTAAAAAACTTTGCGCTTCCTATTTTGCCCGCGGCACTGTTAATGTGTCGCTGGATATTACCTCTGACGGTGCGGAACCCGATGTTTTGCTTAACACGGAGTTGCTCGCCAAATTAACCGCCAAAGTTTCGGAAATTTATCTTGCCGGACCGGAGTTGTTTGCCAAGCCCAATCCGGCGGATTTGTTAAATATCAGCGGAGTGGTGACGGTTAAGGAAAATACTCCCGATGAAGCTGAAGTTGCAGAGCTTAAAGCCGCGTTGCTTGCAAGTTTTAAAACCTCGGCGGAGGCGTTGGCGCAAGATAGGCGGAATGAGGGCGCTAAAATTTATGACGCTTTGCAAAATATTTTAGTACAAATTAAACAAACTACCGATAAAGCCGCCGCGGTTTATGCC
>CALETM010000252.1 GCA_937920765.1 uncultured Alphaproteobacteria bacterium
CACCACCATTTTATATGCGCTTGGTTGGATGCCGTATTTTCAACTGCCTTATGTTATTTTTGTAAATTACATCAGCTATCAAACCGCCATGGCGGCTTATCATCACACTGAGTACATACCCGAATATTTACCACTACTGGAAAGTTATTTAAAAGTTTATTTTAATATTTATATTTGGGGCGCTTTGGCATCACTGCTGGTTGCAATTGGTCTTATTTTATACCGCCGTTTCAGTAAAAAAGTTTAACCATACAAATTATACACTGTTGCATTAATTCCCCTCTATGAAAAATGTCTGAAGCTGAGTGGTTATTACAACTTATGCACAGCTTTGGACTCGTAAATATTGCAAAAAAAAAACGCGGAGTAAAATCTCTTCAGAATTAACTTTTTGAGGAGATTTTTATCATGATAAAAAAAATTGCTAATTTCTTCCACATGGACACTCCGGTCAAGCCGGAGTGTGACAGTATGGGGGCGGACGCCGCCATCTGCTGTGGGCGCAGTATGGTGGAGATGTTAGGGGTTCTGGCGATAATCGGGGTATTATCCGTCGGCGCTATCGCCGGATACTCCAAGGCGATGATGAAGTACAAACTAAATCAGCACGCTCAAGCAGTTAATTTGCTGATTAATAATTTGCTTTCAATTAAAGACAAATTGCAATACATTCCCAACGGTGGCACTCAATACGGAACTCTTTTTTACAAAATGAACCTGCTTCCTGACGGAATAAAATATATCAGCAATGACAATTTAGAAGATATGTGGTTCAAAGGTAAAATTGTTATATATTACGCCAACGGAAAATATATCAGTGACGGCGTTGAAGTGCAAAATAATTTCGGCGGCATTCAATTTAATTTTTCACCCTCTTCGCAAGGTGCGGAAATATGCCGAAACATTGCGCTTGCCGCCAAAGAAAACGCCGCTAATTTATGGCAGGTTGAAGTAGCAAAACATTATAATGACACCGATAAAGGCTATGACTACATAGGAAATTTATACGGTGATAAATATTGTAATAACAGCGATAGAAAATGCCTGCGTGATTTAGATATAAATAAGCTCAGTGAGCTTTGCAATGCCTGCAATGAAGCCGGTTGCAATTTGTTTGTTCTTTACAAATAAAATCCGCTAAAGAAAAGAGCTGTCAGTTCCAATTATTCTAATGAATAACCAAAACCAACAGCCCTAATCTCATTTGCCTCGCAGCTGGTCTACGAGAATGAAAAGGAGAAAATTTCCAACATATGGAAGTACCAATATAATACCTCCAATGGCGAAAAAGTCTGCCCAGTCACCAAAGAGATCGCTAAAGATCGCGAAAAACATCATAAGCACCCCAAGGATGCACAGTGCTATAATGATGTAAACCGAAACCGGAGTTTTTTTCATATCAAAAAATTTATTCTCAAGCTCGCAACAAGAAACGAGGCTCAAAATGTTATACATAATAATTCTTGTTATGCTTAGAATACAACATTTTTAAGCCAAATTCAAGAATTATCTGCCATAAAGCAAAACCCCGTGACCATGCGGCAACAGCCGCAACCTGTCAACGGGGTTTTAACCATCAAAAAAATTTCAGTTAGATAAGATTAACCTTACCGCCTGCTTTTTCAACAGCTTCAACAGCTGCTTTTGAAGCAGAATTTACTGAAATGGTAACGCTGCTGGTAACAGCGCCGCGAGCCAAAAGGCGTACACCGTCTTTTTGCTTGCTGATAATACCGGACTTCAACAAAGCTTCAACATCAATAGCCTTGGCATCTAACTTGCCGGCATCAATAGCTTTTTGAATGGTGTCCAAATTAACAACTGCAAAATGAAGTGCAAACGGGTTTTTAAAACCGCGTTTCGGCAAACGACGGTAAAGAGGCATTTGACCGCCTTCAAATCCGTTTACAGCAACGCCGGAACGAGATTTTTGACCTTTAACGCCGCGTCCGCCGGTTTTACCCTTGCCGCTACCGATACCGCGACCAACGCGAATACGATCTTTGGTAGCCCCCGGGTTATTTTTCAATTCATTAAGTTTCATATTCTTTCACCTAATTTGTTTTATTACATTAAACTAAAGTCTTAGTTCAACAGTTTTGATAAACTGGCTTGCTGTTGCTCAATTTGAGAGCGCGGTGTAATAGTTACATAAGCGAACAAATTGAGCAACTTGAAGCCTGTTTTGCGAAACTGTTATTCTTCCACTTTAACGAGGTGGCTCACCTTCTTAATCATACCGCGGATTGCCGGAGTATCTTCCAGAACGGCAGTACGATTCATTTTGTTCAAGCCTAATCCGATTAAAGTTGCTCTTTGGTCTTTCGGTTCGCCGATAGGGCTAGCGATTTGAGTAACTTTTATTGTTTTTTTAGCCATGGATTAAGCCTCCTCTTTTTCCATTTTAACATTTGAAGAATTTTCGCGGCGGCTAACAATGTCACCAACTTTTTTGCCGCGTTTTGCAGCAACCATGCGAGGTGAATTGATAGATTGCAATGCGTCAAATGTTGCTTTAATCAAGTTGTAGGGGTTGTTTGAACCCAATGATTTTGCAACAACGTCTTGCACGCCCAAAACTTCAAAAACAGCACGCATCGGGCCGCCGGCAATAACACCGGTACCGGCAGGAGCAGTTCTTAAAATAACTTTACCTGCGCCAAAGCGGCCATGCACATCGTGATGCAGAGTTCTGCCTTCACGCAGCGGAATGCGAATCATGTTCTTTTTAGCTTCGTTGGTTGCTTTGGTAACAGCTTCCGGAACTTCGGCAGCTTTACCTGAACCAAAACCTACGCGGCCTTTTTGGTCACCAACAACTACAACAGCTGCAAATGACATAGTGCGTCCGCCTTTAACGGTTTTAGCAACACGATTAACGTGAACGAGTTTTTCAACCAATTCTTCAGTTTTTTCTTTTTTATTATGACGATCTACAGATTGTGCCATTTCATCTCTCCTAGAATTTCAATCCGGCTTCACGAGCAGCGTCAGCCAAAGCTTTAACGCGACCATGGTAAATGTAACCGCCTCTATCAAAAACGACTTCACTTACACCTGATTTTACTGCTCTTTCAGCAATTAATTTACCAATGAAGCTGGCTGCTTCAACTGTAGACGGCTTTTTAATGCTGTCGCGAACTTCTTTGTCTAAGGTAGAGGCAGAAGCAACGGTAGCACCTTTAGCATCATCAATAATCTGCGCATAGATATGCTTACCACTGCGGAATACCGACAATCTTAATTTGCCGTTCGCAGCAGCTTTCAAAGCTGTTCTAACGCGAGCTTTTCTTTTTTCAAACAATTTTCTTGGTGTATTCATCTTAAGATTCCTTATTTCTTCTTGCCTTCTTTACGACGTACATATTCGCCTTCATACTTTACACCTTTACCTTTGTAAGGTTCAGGTTTTCTGTATTTACGAATTTCCGCAGCAACCTGTCCGACAAGCTGTTTGTCTGCACCAAAAATTTTGATTTGGGTCGGCGATTCGCAAGAAATTTTAATTCCTTCCGGAGCCGGAAAATCAACGTCATGAGAAAAACCTAATGAAAGAACAAGCTTGTTGCCTTCCATACGAGCTTTATAACCAACGCCTACTAATTCCAAATTTTTAGTAAAGCCTTCATCAACGCCTTTAACAAGGTCATGAATGTTGGCGCGGGTTGTACCCCACAATGCGCGAGCGGTTAAGCTCTGTGAAAGCGGAGTAACAACAACTTTATTGTCTTCAAGTTTAGCTGCAATGTGACCATCGTCAAAAGAACAGCTGAGTTCACCTAATTTTCCTTTAACGGTAACAACGTTATCATTAATGCTTACCGTTACGCCAGCAGGGACAATTACTGGATATTTACCAATTCTTGACATCCGTTATCTCCCTAGAATACCTGACACAAAACTTCACCGCCTACATTGGCTTTGCGGGCATCGTTATCGCTCATAACACCCTGCGGGGTTGAAATGATTGAAATACCCAAGCCGTTGTATACTCTCGGCAGGTCTTTAACGCTAGAATAAACGCGGCGACCCGGCGTAGATACGCGGTAAATTTCAGTTATAACCGAAGCACCTTCATGGTACTTTAATTTAATGTGAAGTTCATCAACACCAGGTTTAACATTGCATTTTTCATAGCCTTCAATGTAACCTTCTTTTTTCAAAACTTCCAATACATTTTCACGCAAGCGAGAAGCAGGTGATACAACATCACTTTGTTTCGCTCTTTGTGCGTTTCTAATGCGTGTGAGCATATCGCCCAAAGGATCAGTCATAGACATTTATATCTCCTCCTTACCAGCTTGATTTTACCAAACCCGGAATTTCACCAAAGCTTGCCATGTCGCGTAATTCAACACGACCCAAGCCGAACTTCCGGTAATAACTACGAGCGCGACCGGTTAATTTGCAGCGGTTTCTAACTCTGATTTTAGCAGAGTTGCGCGGCAAAGCGGCCAGCTTCAAAGTTGCCTGAAATCTGTCTTCCGGAGAAGCGTTTTTATCCATAACAACTTTCTTTAATTTAAGACGACGATTAGCATACTTCTCAGCCATCTTATCTCTTTTCAAGTTTCTATATACTGAACTTGTCTTTGACATAGTAAAATCTCCGCTTATTTCTTGTAAGGCAGGTTAAATGAAGTGAGCAAGAATTTAGCTTCTTCATCTGTCTTAGCTGTTGTGCAAATTACAATATCCATTCCGCGAACTTCTTCAACTTTTTCATAGTTGATTTCCGGAAAGATGATTTGTTCTTTAATACCAAAAGCGAAATTGCCTTTACCATCAAAGTTTTTACCAGAAATACCGTGGAAGTCTCTGATACGCGGCAAAGCCATATTGATAAGTCTTTCCAAAAATTCATACATTTTGGCAGATCTCAAGGTAACTTTGCAGCCAATCGGCATACCTTCTCTTAATTTAAAGGTAGCAATAGACTTGCGGGCTGTGGTCATTACCGGCTTTTGACCGGCAATCAATGCTAATTCTTCCATAGCATTGTTCAGTTTCTTTTTGTCTGTAACGGCGTCGCCGACACCCATGTTCAACACAATTTTG
Organism: uncultured Alphaproteobacteria bacterium; assembly: GCA_937920765.1. Taxonomy (GTDB): domain Bacteria; phylum Pseudomonadota; class Alphaproteobacteria; order RF32; family CAG-239; genus CAAFZY01. The sequence goes on from CALETM010000252.1 coordinate 5,059, forward strand.
GTCAGCTTCGGAATCTCATGTGGGTTCTTGTAACCGAATTTTTCCACAAGAGATTTCTTTATGACGTCATTATATAATGTTTCAAAATTTGCCATAAAATTTTCTCCTATTTATCGATTACTTCACCGGTTTTACGTGCAATACGCACTTTAGTTCCTTTGTTGTCTTTGTAACCAACTTTAGAAGCTTTGCCTTCTGAGGTTACAATAGCAACGTTAGAAACGTGGATAGCGGCTTCTTTGGTAACAATTCCGCCGGGAGTTGTTTGGCTGGGCTTGGTGTGTCTTTTAACCAAATTTACACCTTGAACAACCACTTTGCTCTCTTTCGGCATTGCTTTCAAAACTTCGCCGGTTTTACCTTTGTCATCGCCTGACAAGATAACAACTTTATCACCTTTTTTAATTTTCATTTTCGGCATACTACAATACCTCCGGTGCTAATGAAATGATTTTCATAAATTTCTTTGCGCGCAATTCTCTGGTAACAGGGCCAAAGATACGAGTACCTACCGGCTCACCGTCTTTATTAATAAGAACTGCAGCATTACTATCAAAACGGATTACGCTGCCGTCTTTGCGTCTGATGTCGCTAGCGGTTCTTACGATAACCGCTTTGCATACATCACCTTTTTTAACACGCCCTTTCGGCATGGCATCCTTAATTGAAACAACAATAACATCACCTACGGAAGCATGCATTCTCTTGGACCCGCCAAGAACTTTAATGCACTGCACCTGACGAGCTCCGGAATTATCCGCAACATCTAGGTTGGTTTGCATCTGTATCATTTTTTAATTCCTTCTATCTTAGGCGTTATCAACTAATACAGTCCAAGTTTTTGTTTTTGAATAAGGTTTAGATTCAACAATCGAAACCTGATCGCCAACTTTGAACTGGTTATTTTCGTCGTGAGCAGCATATTTTTTGCTTTTTTTCACGAACTTTCTGTAAACAGGGTGCATAACCTGACGCTCTACTCTGACCACGACGGTTTTATCCTGTTTGTCGCTTACAACAACACCTTGAAGAATTCTTTTAGGCATAGTCTTTTCTCCTAACTATTCTTCTTGCGCTCAGTAATGAGCGTGTTGATTTTGGCTATTTCGCGGCGAACTTTGCTAACCTGTGAAGTATTAGCAAGCTGACCGGTTGACTGTTGAATACGCAAGTTAAATTGCTCTTTTTTATCTTCAACCAATTTAGCTTCCAATTCATCAATCGTCATAGCGCGTAAATCTTTTGTTTTAACCATTATGCTTCTCCTTTATCCGAATTCAAGCGCTGAACAAATTTGCTTTTAACCGGCAATTTGGCAGCACCAAGCGCAAATGCTCTGCGGGCAGTTTCTTCATCAATACCTTCCGCTTCAAACATAATGCGACCCGGTTTAACTCTTGCAACCCAGAATTCAATAGCACCTTTACCTTTACCCATACGAACCTCAGCAGGTTTATCTGATACAGGAACGTCTGGGAAAATTCTGATCCATAATCTTCCGGCTCTTTTCATCTCACGGGTAATAGCGCGACGAGCAGCTTCAATTTGACGAGCTGTAACGCGCTCCGGAGAAAGAGCTTTCAATCCATATGAACCGAAACTTAAAGTTGATCCGCCTTTAGCCAAGCCGTGAATACGACCTTTATGCTGTTTACGGAACTTCATACGTTTTGGACTTAACATTTTATTCTAACCTCATATATTATTTCTGTTCAGCCAGCTTTTTGTCCTGAGCCATCGGATCGTGAGCCATAATTTCGCCTTTATAGATCCAAACTTTAACGCCGCAGGCACCATAAGTGGTATGAGCGGTAGAGGTTGCATAATCAATGTCAGCACGCAGTGTGTGCAAAGGAACGCGTCCTTCACGATACGATTCGGTACGAGCAATTTCAGCACCGCCCAAACGACCACTGCAGCAAACTTTAATACCTTCTGCGCCTAAACGCAACGCAGACTGCATAACTCTCTTCATCGCACGACGGAAAGCAACACGTCTTTCCAACTGCTGAGCTACAGAATCAGCAACCAATTGAGCATCTAATTCAGGCTTTCTGACTTCAAGAATGTTGAGCTGAACTTCTGATGCTGTCAGTTTTTGAATTTCCTTGCGCAAATTCTCAATATCCTGACCTTTTTTGCCGATTACTACACCAGGTCTTGCCGAGTGAATTGTAACTCTGGCTTTTTTAGCCGGACGTTCAATAACAATACGGCTGATACCGGCCTGAGCCAATTTCTCTTTCAAGAATTCTTTAATTTTTAAATCTTCGTGGAGATAGTCGGTAAACTTATCATCAGCATACCAACGAGAGTCCCAGGTGCGATTTACACCTAAACGAAGACTGGTAGGATTTACTTTCTGTCCCATTAACTTACTCCCCACGCTCGGTTACGACAACAGTCATGCTGGAGAACGGTTTCAAAACTCGTGCTCCGCGACCACGACCGCGTGCGTGCATACGTTTCATTACAAGGCCTTTACCAACAAACGCTTCGCTTACGATTAATTTGTCAATGTTAAGGCTGTGGTTATTTTCAGCATTAGCGATTGCAGATTGCAAAACAGCCAACGCTACTTTTGCGATTCTCTTCTTAGAGAAAGTAAGCTCAGCAACAGCTTTTTCTGCTGCCAGACCGCGGATAGACTGTGCAACCAAGTTCAGTTTGCGCGGGCTGGTGCGGATAGAGTTGCATACGGCCATAGCCTGATTTTGAGCTACTCTTCTTGCATCTTTAGTTTTTCCCATAATTAACCTCTCTTAGCTGTTTTGTCTGCGGCGTGACCGTAGAAAGTACGGGTCGGTGCAAATTCACCAAACTTATGGCCAACCATTTCCTCGGTAACAAGTACCGGAATAAATTTATGACCATTGTGAACGCCGAATGTTAAACCAACGAACTGCGGCAACATAGTAGAACGACGTGACCAAATTTTAATCACTTCATTACGACCTGAAGCTCTGGCTGTATCAGCCTTCTTAAGAAGATAGCCGTCAACAAAAGGTCCTTTCCATACGGAACGTGTCATTAGCTTTTCTCCTTATTATTTCTTATTATCATGACGAGATCTCATAATAAAGCGATCTGTCTTCTTGTTAGAACGAGTCTTAGCACCCTTAGTAGGTTTACCCCAAGGCGTAACCGGATGACGGCCGCCTGAAGTTCTGCCTTCACCACCACCATGCGGGTGGTCAACCGGGTTCATTGCAACACCGCGGACAATCGGTCTGATACCCAACCAACGTGAGCGACCGGCTTTGCCGAGTGATTTGTTCTGATTATCCGGATTGGATACGGCACCAACAGTTGCCAAGCATTCCTCACGAACAATTCTGAGTTCGCCGGAACTTAATTTAAGTTGAGCATAGCCGGCATCTTTACCAACAACCTGAGCATAGCAGCCTGCAGAACGAACGAGCTGTCCGCCTTTGCCTACTTTTAACTCAACGTTGTGAACAATAGTACCGATAGGCATGCTCTTCAAAGGCATAGCATTACCCGGTTTGATATCAGCTTTTGCCGAAGCAATAACTTTATCACCGGCTTTCAGTCTTTGCGGAGCTAAAATATAAGCCATTTCGCCGTCTTCATACTTAATTAAAGCAATGAAAGAAGTGCGGTTAGGATCATATTCAATCCGTTCAACTGTTGCTTCGCAGTCAAATTTGTTGCGTTTGAAGTCGATAACTCTCAGTTTGCGTTTATGACCGCCACCGATTCTCCGACTTGTAACATGTCCGAAATTATCACGCCCACCTGTTTTGGTTAAACCAACCGTTAACGTTTTTTCCGGTGCACCTTTGTACAATTCGCTTCTGTCAACAATAATCAGCTGACGAAGCCCCGGAGATGTGGGCTTAAATGTTTTTAAAGCCATGATTAAATTCCTGTTGTAACATCAATATTTTGACCATCGGCAAGAGTAACAACTGCTTTCTTAAAGTCTGAGCGAACGCCTTCATGACCGCGGAAAGTTTTTGTTTTGCCGAACTGACGAATGGTATTTACCTTATTTACCTTAACGTTAAAGATTGCTTCAACAGCAGCTTTAACATCATCTTTGCTGGCAGAAAGCGGAACCATAAAGGTTACTTTGCCGGCTTCAGATGAAACCATAGATTTTTCGGTAATTACCGGACGAACCAATGTATCATACATCTGTACGGTTACGTTGTTTGATTTTTTAAGACTTTTTACCATTTCAATCTCTCCTCCAAGCAACTAACTGCATCTTTAGTCAATACAAGTTTGTCCTTTTTCAAGATGTCGTAAACATTGGCACCGATTGTCGGCAAAACGTCAACGCCTGCGATATTGCGGCTTGCCAATGCAAAGTTTACATCTACTGCCTTGCCATCAATAACCAAGCAATTGTTCAAACCGCAAGCTGCCAATTTGTTTTGCAAATCTTTAGTTTTCGGAGCAGACAATTTTGCTTCGTCAAGAATAACAAGGTTGCCCTCTTTGGCTTTTGCCGAAAGAGCAGTTTTCAAACCGAGTTTTCTGAACTTTTTGGTCAGATCATGTGAGTGATCGCGAACAACCGGACCAAACACGATACCGCCTTTACGGAACTGAGTGCCCTTGCGAGAACCCTGACGAGCATTACCGCTGCCTTTTTGCTTAAACGGCTTTGCCGGAGTCAAGGCAACATCAGAGCGTCCTTTAGTCTGGTGAGTACCAGCCTGTTGGCGGGCGAGCTGCCACAAAACAACACGGTGTAAAATATCAGCGCGAACTTCCAATCCAAAAATTGAATCGTCAAGTTCAATAGTGCCAACATTTTTATTTTCTAAATTTAAGATGTCCTGTTTCATAATTTACAATCCTTATAATCTTATGCATTCTCAGCTGAAGCTTCAGCTTTAACTGCAACAGGTTCATCAACTTTTTTCAATCCGGCAGGCATCGGCAACTGTACGTTAGCTGCTTTTTTGATTGCATCGGTAACTCTAACCCAAGAGTTTTCAGACCCCGGAACGGCGCCTTTAACCATGAGCAAACCTTTAGCAGCATCAACAGCAACAACTTTAAGGTTTTGAACGGTTACGCGTTCAGCACCCATATGTCCGGCCATTTTTTTGCCTTTAAATACTTTACCCGGATCTTGTCTTTGACCGGTAGAACCATGTGAACGGTGAGAAACTGAAACACCGTGGGTTGCTTCCAAGCCGGCAAAGTTGTGACGTTTCATAACACCGGCAAAACCTTTACCGATTGAATTTGAGCAAACGTCAACATATTGCCCTGCAACAAAGTGTTCTACGGATAATTCATTACCAACCGACAAAAGGCAATCTTCAGATACTCTGAACTCGCCGAGCTTCTTTTTCGGTTCGGTATTAGCTTTTGCAAAATGTCCCTTGAGAGGTTTGGATACATTTTTAGCCTTAACGGCGCCGGTTCCTAACTGAACGGCAGTATATCCGTCTTTCTCGGTCGTCTTAACTGCAATAACTTTCAAGCCGTCAACGCTCAATACCGTAACCGGAACATGAGTGCCGTCTGCTTCAAAGATGCGGGACATTCCCAATTTTTTTGCGATCAGACCTGTACGCATTATTATTTTTTCCTTCCAATTGGTTGACGCCTCATATTTCAAAACGCCAACATTAAGATTTATTATTACAATTTGATTTCTACATTAACGCCGGCAGCTAAATCAAGCTTCATCAAAGCATCAACCGTCTGCGGTGTAGGATCTACAATATCCAGAAGTCTTTTATGAGTACGGATTTCAAACTGCTCACGTGACTTTTTATCAACGTGCGGAGAACGGTTTACCGTAAACTTTTCAATTCTGGTCGGCAGAGGAATAGGTCCTCTTACATTTGCCCCGGTTCTTTTGGCAGTGTGCACAATCTCTTTAGTAGAAAGATCAAGCAAACGATGGTCAAAAGCCTTAAGGCGAATTCTGATATTTTGGGTTTCCATCATATTTTTATTTTTCCCTATAACTAAACGGCAAAAGTCACCTTAACGGAACCCTGCCATTTACTTGTTAAAACTCCAGCAAACCATTCTATAGCAACGATTTGCTCTATATTTTATATTTAACATCACCAGAGCTTGTTAAAGGCTCTGAACAAACGTTGTGAAGCGCTTATAACATAAGCTGCCCCACATTGCAAGAGAAAAATGCACAAAAAATGAAAAAAAGATTAACAACGCAAAAGCTTGCTCCGACTCTGTTTAAATCAGATTGCCGATTCGTCATATTAACCGTTTTGAGTCTATTTCCACTATTTTGAGTCTAATTTGCCGCCACAACCAAAGTAGTATTTAATTTTGCTGCTAAAAGCATACATTAAATATAATCAAATAAGGATACATTAGAATGAAAAAAACAATTATCGCCTCTTTACTCTTTAGTTTTTCTGCTTTTGCTCAGACCCCTACTATTGTCTATGGCTCGGCCGAAACCGCCGAAGGCGGGCAAGACGTTTTTGCGGTAGCACAGCCGGCAGATGCGGCAAATCCGCTCGGCAACCCGATAGTAATCAGTCCGCAAACTCAGTATGAAACACCGCCATCAGCAACACCGGCGCCAACAGACAAAACGCAGCCAAACATCATCAATCAAAGCGCACCGCAAAATCCGGCGCCGTTTTCCGAAACTCCCGAGCAAGAGAAGTCGCAAATTCAAAACACGCTTTATCAAGGCGGCAACCGCATTTATGATGTGCAATCTTATCCGATAAACGACGTTAAAAACATTACCGAGCCGAATATTCAGCCGACAATCAGCACTTATCCGGAATATTAAATCCGTTCATAATCAAAAAACACCGGTTTGCGTCCTTCCCGCAAGGCTTTTTGCTGATATTTGGTTTCAACCCAATCAGTCGGTGGATTGCGCCAATCATCAGAACATTTTGCCGTCCACTTAAAATCAGGACATTCATGCATGGTTCTCAATGTCCACGCTTTATATACTTTATGGTCGGTTGCTATGCGCAAAATTCCGCCTTTGCGGATAATGCGAGCCAATTCTTTAAGATTATCCGGATTAACAAATCGGCGTGACGCATGGCGTTTTTTCGGCCATGGATCCGGAAAAAGCAAAAACACTTTATCGGCAAAACCGTCCGGAATTTTTTGAAACAGCAATCTGGCGTCATCGGCAAAGACTCTCACATTATCTTCCCGCTCCGGCAACAACTTAATATCTTCCGGCAAATCCGCTCCCTGTTTAATTCCGGTTAAAAGCGATAACAAATTAGCTATTCCGTTTTGAAAAACCTCTAACCCGATAAACCCGATGTTTGGGTTGCGCTTAGCGTGCTCTGCCAAATGCACACCGTCGCCGAAACCTATTTCCAAATAAACTTTATCAACCGGCTTGCCAAACATAGTTTGTTTATTAAACACGGTATTTTCATCTATTTTGATTTTAGGCAAAAAACGCTCCAACAAAGTGCTCTTTGCTTTGCGAATAACACGCCCTTTGCGGCGCCCGAAAAATTTAGGCTGATTAGTTTCCGTCATAAAAAATGTTCCCACATTGTTAAATATGGGAACATCATTAAACTAAATCCGATTAATAATCAAGATTATTCTTCTTCACTCGGCATTGTTGAGTTTGAAGTAGACATGCTGATAATCAAATCAAACAAATGCTTAGCAATGGTACGGTTAGTAATGCGGTAATAAGCGCGAACCAACTCCAAAGTTTCTTTTCTGCTCATCGGGTCTAAGTCCATTTCCTGATTTTCTTCAGCAAACAAACATGTTTCGTCGTTTTCCGGAACCGTCAGCATCATCGGGCTTTTCTCTGCGGTATTTTTATCCATATCTTCAAAGAAAAAGTCCATCGGAACTTTCAGCACGCGGCTGATATCCCACAAACGGCTCGCTCCCACGCGGTTAAAACCTTTTTCATATTTTTGAACCTGTTGGAACGTTAAGCCCAATTTACGAGCCAAAAACTGTTGGCTGTAACCCAATATAGTTCTGCGCAGACGAATACGGCTGCCAACATGAACATCTACCGGATTAGGTGCACCATCGGCATCTCTGCCGCGAAGTGATTTTATTTTTTGCAAAACCATGTTGTTTCCCCTCTAATTAAACTATATGTATATAACCCTTTATAATTGCAAAAGTCAACTGTTTTTTGACGCGATATGTTCAGGCAACCTTTTATATATGATTAAAAGGCATAAAATCAAGAGCATAAGCGCGTTTATGGTTTTGCCGCCGATACTACCATAAAATGTGGATATCTTTGAACGGTATGGTAATTTAACATCAATCACACTTTTTTTATTCAATGGGATATTTTTTAAAATTTCACCAATCGGGCTGATTACCGCACTTATTCCGGAATTAGCGCTGCGTACAATCGCGATTCCTTCTTCCACCGCCCGCATTTGCGCCGCAACCAAGTGCTGATAAGGTCCGGCGCTGTTGCCGTACCATCCGTCGTTGGTAAGAACAAGCAACCATTGCGGCGGATTATTACGGTCAATCACTTCGTCGGGAAAAATTATTTCATAGCAAATAAGAGCGCCGAAAGACGGAATTTTTTCAAGCTTAATATTTTTGTATTGCTTTCCTACCCCGAAATCAGCCACTGCATTAGTAACCGGACGCACCCACTTAGGCAAAAAGCGCCTTAGCGGAATATATTCGCCAAACGGCACTAAATGATGTTTATCATAAAAACCTTCAATATCGCCTTTTTTATTCAAAACAAAAAGCGAATTAAAATAATTATAATCATCTTGCGCATCGCCCTGCCGCAAGGCTCCGGTAATCAAATACCCATGCGGCGGCACCGCCTGCAAAATTTCTTGCCGATAAACATTATCATGATCCAAACTGAAAGGCATTGCGGTTTCGCCCCACACCACCAAATCAACCTTATCCAACCCTGATTCGGTACTCATATTTATATATTGGTAAAAATTATCTTCAAGCGATTCGCGGTTCCATTTCATCTGCTGCGGAATTGAGGGCTGTACTAAGCGCACCGTAACCCCAGAGTCAATCTGCGGATAATTATGAATACGCCATGCGCCGAAACCAAGCAACAGCAACGGAATCAAAATAAAAGCCGCGCCGTATTTATTGCTTTTTTCGCAAATATATCCGTATAAAGTTCCGCACCAAATGAGCATTACAAATGAGAGCCCATACGTTCCCCACAACGCCGCGGTTTGAACAAACACCGGATGAAAGGTCCATGCAGTTCCCAACATATTCCACGGAAAACCCGTAAACAGAAAACTTCTGAGCCATTCCATCAGCACCCACGCCGCCGCAAAACCGGCAACTTTGCTAATAACACCTCTGCCAAAGCGCCACATAACAAACGGCAGAATCATAAACAGCCCGAAAAACGCTCCCGCCGCCGCCAAAGCAATCGGATACAGCCAGCCGAACGTTGCAATATCAATAAGCAGGGCGTTGCCGACCCAATAAAATCCGGCGGCAAAAAAGCCAAATCCGTAAAAATACCCGAGCGCCGCCGTTTGTTTATATGAAGCAAGCTTATTACATAAGCACCACATACCAAGCAGCACCGGCACAAAAACCTGCCACAAATACACCGGCGGAAAAACCAACGCCGAAAGCGCTCCCCCTATTAATGCCGATGTTTTGTAACCAAGTTTAATAAGCATTCTTTATTCCTGATACGGATTAGCGATTTTCAATTTTTCCAAAATATCAATCTCGCGTTGTTCCATTTCAGCCCTATCTTCGGGCTCAATATGGTCATAACCTAAAATATGCAGCATACCGTGCGCCCACAAATGACAAAAATGCTCACAAAACGAAACATCTGTTTCTTTCGCTTCGCGCTCCATGGTTTCAAACGCCACAATCACATCGCCGAGTTCAACCTCCGCGCCGGACGCAAGCATTTCATCAAAAGCTTCATCATCAACACTTGCAAACGAGAGTACGTTGGTTGGCTTGTCCATTTTGCGAAACTCTTTATTTAAGCGATGCACTTCTTCATCATTGCTCAAGCACAAGTTAAGCGAAAATTGCCTATCCGGCAATAAAAAATCGACCTCGCCGCTCACGCGGTTAATCACCGCGTCTTTAACCTTTTCAACAACGGCAGCAACATCTGCTATTGCCGCCGTCCAACGTTCATCTTCAATGCTTAAATTAATTTTAACGTTGTTCATTTTCCTGCATTCTCTTATTTTTTTCTTCATAAGCTTTAACAATTTTGGCTACCAAACCATGACGAACCACATCCGCCGCGCTGAAGGTTACCGAACTGATATTGCTAACGTTTTTAAGAGTTTCCAACGCATCGCGCAAACCTGAAATTGTGCCGCGCGGCAAGTCAACCTGACTAAGGTCGCCGTTTACCACCATGCGCGAATTTTCACCCAAACGGGTTAAAAACATTTTCATTTGCATCGGGGTGGTATTCTGCGCTTCATCTAAAATAACAAAAGCGTTTGAAAGCGTGCGGCCGCGCATAAAGGCGAGCGGAGCAATTTCAATTTCGCCTAAAGCCAGCTTTTTATCAACCTGTTCAGCCGGAAGCATTTCATACAAAGCATCATAAAGCGGGCGCAAATACGGGTCGACTTTTTCTTTTAAGTCACCCGGTAAAAAGCCTAAGTTTTCACCGGCTTCCACCGCCGGACGCGATAAAATAATTTTATCAACGGCGCCCTCAAGCATCATTGAAACGGCAAGCGCCACTGCCAAATAAGTTTTACCGGTACCGGCAGGACCAAGGCCGAACACCAACTCGTTTTTCATCATTTCCTGAATATATTTGGCTTGCGTTGCCGAACGCGGATAAATATAACGCTTTTTGGTTTTAAGCACAATTTCGTTTAAATTCTGCACTTCGGTATTGTCGTGGCAGTCGCTGCAGATTCTGACGGCGGCTTTAACTTCCTGCTCGCCGACTTCAACATTTTTGCTAACCTTGTCATATAAAACATTAATGGCGTTTTTAGCCTCTTCAATTTCTTTCGGGCCGCCTTTAATGGTTATCTGATTACCGAAACTCAAAATTTCAACATTAAGCATTTTTTCAATCAAGCGCAAATTAGCGTCGGACGCGCCGACCAGCTGCTGCACCAATTGATTGTTATAAAGTTCAAAACTTGTTTCTGCCATATTACAATACCTTTCCGCTTAAAGAGTTGGTTGTGGCACTCTCAACCCGAACATCTACAATTTTATTCAGCAAACTTTCATCAGCCTTAGCATGCAGATTCTGCATGTACGGAGTGCGGCCGATAAGTTGCCCGTTATGTCTTCCGCTTTGTTCAAACAAAACCGGAAATACTTTGCCCACGCAGGAGCGATTAAACTTGTCTTGATAATCAAAAAGCAGCGCTTGCAGCTCGTCTAAACGCGCTTTTTTAACTTTTTCTTCAACCTGCCCCGCCATAACCGCCGCCGGAGTTCCTGCTCTGCGGCTGTATTTAAACGAGTACGCCTGAATATATTTAACTTCATTAACCAAACTTAAGGTCTGTTTAAAATCTTCATCGGTTTCATTCGGAAAACCAACAATAAAGTCAGATGAAAAACGCAATTTGTCATTAGCCTTGCGCAATTTATCAATAACTTCCAAATATTTGGCGCGGTCATGTCTGCGGTTCATCGCCTTTAAAATTTTATCGGAGCCTGATTGTACCGGCAAATGCAAATACGGCATCAGCTGCGCCAAATCATGATGGCAGGCAATTAAATCGTCATCAACATCAGCCGGATATGAGGTGGTGTAACGCAGGCGCTTTAAGCCGTCAAGCTCAGCAAGCCGACGCAGCAAATACGCCAAATTACGCTCTTTGCCGTTTTCATCTTCGCCATGGTATGAGTTTACGTTTTGCCCTAAAACATTAATTTCCAACGTGCCGGTTTTAAGCAGATCTTTAGCCTCGGCAATAACTTCCGCCACCGGACGCGAATATTCCGCCCCGCGGGTATACGGAACCACGCAGTAAGTGCAAAAATTGTTGCAGCCTTCCTGCACCGCCAAAAAAGAGCAACCGCCTTCCGCCTTATTTTCCGGTAAAAAGTCAAATTTAGCTTCGGCCGGAAAATCAGTATCAATAACCGTTTGGTCGTGTTTACGGTGAATTTTGGTTAAAATTTCGGGCAAGCGATGATAAGTAAGCGGCCCTAATGCAAAATCAACATACGGAGCGCGCTTGGCAATTTGCTCGTCTTCGGCCTGAACCACACAGCCGGCAACTCCGATAATGGTATCTTTACCGGCTTCCGCACGCTCTTGTTTAATTAAATAAGCTCTGCCCAAATCAGAGAACACCTTTTCCGCGGCTTTTTCTCTAATATGGCAGGTATTAAAAAGCACCAAATCGGCTTCTGCCTGATCCTCAGTCGGAACATAGCCGAAATTTTCAAGTATAAGCGCTATTCGATGCGAATCATACACATTCATCTGACAGCCGAAAGTTTTTATAAAATATTTTTTTGACATTATCTTTGTTTTACCTTTTCTATTTATTATTA